>JAWARX010000012.1:0-16189 GCA_038893155.1 Halalkalicoccus sp. | reverse complement strand
CACCGATCGGGCGATCCGCGAGACGCGCGAACTCGCCGAGCGTTACGGCTTCGAGGTCGACCCCACGGAGCGCATCGAGGAGATCAGCGTCGGCGAGCAACAGCGCGTCGAGATCGTAAAGACGCTCTATCGCGGTGCGGACGTGTTGATCCTCGACGAGCCGACGGCGGTGCTCGCCCCACAGGAGATCGACGCGCTGTTCGAGGTCTTAGAGGAGCTCATCGCCGAGGGAAAGACGATCATCTTCATCACGCACAAGCTCGGGGAGGCACTTGCGGCCGCAGACGAGATCAGCGTCCTTCGGGACGGCCAGCTCGTCGGGACGGTCCCCGCGGCGGAGGCGACCCGCGAGGAGCTCGCGAGCATGATGGTCGGTCGAGACGTGATTCTGGAGATCGAGAAACCGCCCGCAGAGCGCGGCCGGCCGGTGCTCGGACTCGACGACCTCGTCGTCGAGGACGACCGCGGGGTCACGGCGGTCGATGGCGCGAGCATGACGGTCCACGCTGGCGAGGTCTTCGGGATCGCGGGCGTCGACGGCAACGGCCAGACCGAGCTCGTCGAGGCGATCACCGGCCTGCGGCCCGCCGAGTCCGGAACCATCTCGTTCGAGGGCCGCGAGATCACCGACAGCTCGCGGAGCGAGCGGATCCGCGCGGGCATGGCCTACGTCGCCGAGGACCGCCAGAAGCGCAGCCTCGTCATGGAGTACGACCTCCGGCGAAACGGCCTGCTCGGCTGTCAACGGCTCCCCGAGTTCTCCGACAGCTGGCGGATCGACTGGGGGGAAACCGAGGAGTACGTCGATCGCGTGATCGGGAAGTACGACGTCAGACCGCCGGATCCGAGCGCCCGCGCGCACTCGCTGTCGGGGGGCAACCAGCAGAAGTTCATCGTCGGGCGGGAGTTCGAGCGCGACCCCTCGCTCGTGGTCGCCGCCCAGCCGACCCGCGGGGTCGACATCGGGTCGATCGAGTTCATCCACAACCGCCTGCTCGACCTCCGAGCGAACCGAACGGCCGTGCTGCTGGTCTCCTCGAAGCTCGACGAGGTCAGGCGGCTCTCCGATCGCCTCGCGGTGATCCACGACGGCGAGGTGATGGCGGTCGTCGATCCCGAGGCCGTCACCGAGGAGGAAATGGGACTGCTCATGGCCGGCGAGCGCCCCACCGGGCTCGACACCGATGGGGCGCGAACCGAACGGAGGGAGGCCGTATGAGACGCGGCCAGCTACGGACGGCCCGCGAACCGCTCGCGACGGCGAGCGCGCGGAGGGCCGACGCGTGAGCGACTGGCGCGAGCGCGCGGACGCCTCGCTCGACTGGCTCGTCGACGCCTCGGCACTCCAACGGATCCTCGTCAGCCTCACCGCGCTGGTGTTCGCCGTCCTCGTCGGCACGGTACTGGTGTTCGTCTCGGGGTTCGTCGCCGACTGTCCCGATCCGTTCATCTACCTCCCCGGGGCGGGCTACGGCTGTTACAACCCCGTCGAGATGTACGGGACGATGATCGCCGGCGCGTTCGGCTCGCTGACGGCGCTCGGGCGCACCCTCCAGGAGACGACGCTGTTGCTGTTCACCGGGCTCTCGGTCGCCGTCGCCTTCCGCGCCGGCCTCTTCAACATCGGGACGCAGGGCCAGATGGTGCTCGGGGCGCTCGCCGCGGCGCTGACCGTCCTCTTCCTCGGCGAGGCCGTCCCGGCCAACGCCCTCGGGACGCTGATCGTGATCCCCGCGGGGGTCCTCGTCGGCGCGGTCGTCGGCGGGTTCTGGGGGATGATCCCGGGCGTCATGAAGGCGTACGCCGACGCCCACGAGGTGATCACGACGATCATGCTGAACTTCGTCGCGATGGGGATCGCGTTCTGGGCCGTCCAGAACCACGTCGGTAACCTCGAAACCGACTCGGTCCAGACCCACACGATCCCCGAGGTCGCGCGCCTGCCGGCGACGATTCCGGGGGCTCGATTCTCGATCTACGCGCTCGCCGGGGCACTCATGATCGCCGTCGGGATCTACCTGCTTTATACCCGCACCGTGCTGGGCTACGAGCTTCGCACCAGCGGGATCCAGGAAACCGCCGCCGAGTACGGCGGCGTGAACGCCAGACGGAACGTCGTCACCAGCATGACGCTGTCGGGCGCGCTCGGGGGGGTCGCGGGTGCGATCTACGTCACGATGGTCCAGTTCCGCTGGCAGGACGGCATCCCGGCGCTGGGCTTCGACGGCATCGCCGTCTCGATCCTGGCGGGCAACAACCCGCTGGGCGTGATCCCCGCGGCCCTGCTCTTCGGCGGGATGAAAAGCGGGAGCGTCGCCATCGACCTCTCGCTCGGCGTGCCCAACGAGCTCGTCGAGGTTCTCAGAGGACTCATCATCCTCTTTATCGCGATGCCGGAGTTCTTCCGAATGCTCGGCAAGCGCGCCGGCTACGGGAGCGATCCGATCGCGACCGACGGGGGAGGGGGTGACGGCGAATGAACGCCCTGACTGTCACCCGCCGACAGGGACTCGCCATCGGTGCGATCCTCTTTGGCCTGCTCGCGCTCGGGTTCCTCGTCGACGGCGGCCGCGGGCTGATCGGCGACGTCACCGGCGCGATCAGCGCGTCGTATCTCGCCTCGGCGTTCCGGCTCACCGTTCCGATCGCGTTCGCGGCGATGGGCGGCATCTTCGCCGAGAAGACCGGCGTCATCAACATCGGCCTCGAAGGGCTGCTCATCATCGGCGCGTTCGGCGCGGTCGCGAGCATGTGGGGCCTGTCGGCGACGCCGCTCGGCCCGAACGTCTGGGCCGCGTTCGCGATCGCAGTGCTCGCGAGCACCGTCGTCGCGCTGCTGTTTGCGATCGTCTGCATCGAGTTCAAGGCCGACCAGATCATCGCCGGGCTGGCGGTCTGGCTGATCGCGCTCGGCTTTGCCCCCTTCGCGAGCATCGTCATCTGGAACCGGACCAACAGCCCGAGCGTCGGCACGTTCGCCCCGGTCGAGCTCCCGGTGCTCTCGGCGCTCCCGGAGGTCGGGTCGCTCTTTACCGTCACTCCACCGGTCTTGCTGCTCTTTCTGGCGGTACCAGTCTCGTGGTATCTGCTCAACCGGACGCCGTTCGGGCTGTGGATCGAGGCGAGCGGCGAGGATCCCGAATCCCTCGACACCGCCGGCGTCAGCGTCCGGCGCGTTCGCTACGCGGGCGTGTTGCTCTCGGGGGTCTACTGCGGGATCGGCGGCGCGGGCCTCGCGCTGAACACCGGCCAGTTCGTCGGCAGCGGCGACACGATGGTCGACGGGCGGGGCTGGATCGGGCTCACGGCCTACCTCATCGGCAACTACAACCCGGTCAACGCGTTTCTCGCGTCGTTTCTCTTCGCCGGGCTCGACGCGCTCCAGCTCCAGCTCCAGCAGATCGCCGGCTACGACGTCTCCTCGACGCTGGTCGGCATCATCCCCTACGTGGCCGTCCTCGTCGTCCTCACCTTCGTCGGGCGCACCCGGATGCCCGCCGCCGCCGGCGAACACTACGAGTCCGACGAGTGATGCTACGTAATCCGGTCTACAAATATATAGTTTTTATTTTACGGTTGTGAGGAACTATTAGCCCCGGCTCCGCAGACGCTGCCGTAGCATGACGATACGATCCACGACGCGGGCGATCGAGGCCGACGAGTTCGACGGGCGGGCGGCGATCTCCGTACCGAGTCAGGGAAGGGACGGTGCGATCGACAGAATCCAGGTCGTCGCGACGTACGCCGACGACGAGTTCGTCCTCGTCGTGTACGACGCGACGATGGGCGTCGTCGGGACGGGCGATCCAGTCCCGGCGGGTGAAACGTTCGAGGGATCGATCCGCCTCGATCGACCGCTGACCGAGACCCAGACCGTGACCGTCGTCCTCCATGGGGTCGAGGACGGCGAGCCCGGCGAGCGCGTACGGGTGAACGACGTCGTCGTCCTCGATAACGCGACCGTCGGGAAACAGCGGTTTCTCGCGGGTGGAGGGAGGCGGTGACCGTAGAACGCGGCGGATCGGGGGGCTACGGCCGCCGACAGGTGCTTCGACTCGGCGGCGCGGCGTTCGTCGCGACAGGCGTCGCGGGTCGGGCGGCGGCCGAGGCGGATCCGACCGACGACACGCTCGTGTTCGCCGAGTACAACGTCGAACTGCTGACGACCGAGAAGATCCACGGGGAGCGAAGCGAGCAGCTGGAAGCCGCCGCCGAGGTCGTCCAGCGAACCCCCGAGCCCGACGTGCTGGCGGTCCTCGAACTCGACAACAACTTCCAGTCGGGCGAGCGAACCCGCCGGCACAACGGCGAGGCGTTCATGCGCGAGTACCTCGCGGTCCCGCAGGCCCCGGAACTGGAAGGCGTCGAGTACGAGTACTTCTACGCCCCCGAGAGCAACACCGGCGTTCCCAGTGGCATCGACGCGAACAAGGACGGCCACGCGCTCGAACAGGGGACCGACTTCGAGGGGAGCGACCCCTACGGCGAGGACGCCTGGGGCTACGGGGAGTACCCCGGCCAGTACGCGATGGGGATCTACAGCAACTACCCGATCGACGTCGAGAACGTCCGGACGATGCGGAAACTGCGCTGGCGGGACGTCCCCGACAACCGGATCCCGACCGAGGAGACCGTGGAGGAACTCGCGGACGACGAGGAGCCGTGGGGTTGGCTCACCGACGCGGAGCAGCGACGGTTCCGAGTCTCCTCGAAGACCCACGCGGACGTACCTCTCCAGGTCGGCGACGAGACGATCCACGCGATCCTCGCCCACCCCACGCCGCCGGTGTTCGACGGGCCGGAGAACTTCAACGGACGGCGGAACCACGGCGAGAACAAGCTTCTGGGCGATTACGTCCGCGGGGCGGAGTACGTCTACGACGACGCGGGCTGTGAGGGCGGGCTGGCGGAGGGCGAGCCGTTCGTCGTCCTCGGCGACCTGAACACCGAACCGGGCGACGAGCAAACGTTCGACGTGCTCGACGAACACGTGTTCCCGTACGTCAACACCGAACGCATGCCGACGAGCGAGAGCGGCGCGGCGGCAGGAAACGAGCGCTGGACCGCCCAGTGGGAGGCACAGGTCGATTACGTCCTGCCCTCGCCGGCGTTCGACGTCGTCGATTCGGCGGTCTTCTGGCCGGACCCGGACGAGGAACCCGAGCGCAACGAACTGGCGACCCGGGCGTCGGATCACTTCCTGGTCTGGTCGGAGCTCGACCTCGCCTGAGCGCACCGGCGTGACTCGGGGGGTTCGGTGGCGCTTTTGACGTCCGGGGTCGATCGAGGGGTATGACCGACCCCCGGCGACTGCTGCTCGATACGGACACTGCGGGCGACGACACGCAGGCAATCTTGCTGGCCGCGCTCTCCGATCGCGTCGCCCTCGAGGGGCTGACCATCTGTGCCGGAAACGTCCCGTTCGACTATCAGGCCGAGAACGCGAAGTACACGCTCGAACTGGCCGGCGCGACGGACGTACCGGTGTACGAGGGCGCGCGCTCGCCGCTGTGCAAGGAGTACGAGCACGCGGAGTACGTCCACGGCGAGGGCGGGCTCGGCGGCGAGCTGTTTCCCGACACCGGGATCCCCTCGGCCGACGAGCACGCGGTCGACGCGATCGTCCGAACCGCAAGAACGCATCCGGGCGAGGTGACGCTCGCGTGCATCGCGCCGCTGACGAACGTCGCGCTCGCCTACCGGCTCGAACCCGCGCTTCCCGACCTCCTCGACGAACTGTGGATCATGGGCGGGGCGGTCAACACGCTCGGCAACGTCACGCCCGCCGCGGAGTACAACTTCTGGGTCGATCCCGACGCGGCGCGGATCGTCATGGATGCCTTCGAGACGACGCTCGTCGACTGGGGGGTCACACTCGAAGACTCGCTGTTCGACGCCGACGTCTTCGCCGAGATCGAAACCATCGACACCGCGCTCGCGGACTTCTTCCTCACGATCACGGGTGCCGTCAGGGCGTTCAACCGCCAGTCCGAACACGACTCCCTCGGTGCTGACGTGACCACCCAGCCCGACTCGCTGACGCTCGCGGCGCTGCTCGACCCCGGGCTGATCGAGCGCGCCGGGACCTACTACGTCGAGATCGACGACCGCGAGGGGCCGACGCGGGGCTACAGCCTCGTCGACGAGCTCGGGGTTACGGGCGGCGATGCCCGAACGCGCGTGATCGAATCCGTCGACGGCGACCGCTTCGAGCGCATGCTGCTCAATGCGTTTCGCCACGAGGATCCACACTACTCGTCGCGCTGAAAAAGCGAAAAACCGGAACGTTCGCGCGGCGATCAGTCGTCGGCGGGGCTCGCGCCCATGCCGCCCTCTTCGGCCTGCTGTTTGGTGTAGGGCAGCTTGCCGCCGGCGGTGACGATCTCGCGTTCGCGCTCGGAGGCCGTCAGCGTCGCGGTCGCCTCCCAGTCGTCGTTCACGCGGATGGTGAACTCGTTCTGGCCGGAGGCGATACCCTCCTGGACGTCGTCGACGACCTCGATGTCGTCGCCCTGCTCGATGCGCTCGTAGGTCTCCTCGTCGATCGTGTAGGGGACGATCCCGAAATTAAAGAGGTTCGCCTTGTGGATCCGCGCGAAGCTCTCGGCGAACACCGCCTCGATTCCGAGATACATCGGACAGAGCGCGGCGTGCTCGCGCGAGGATCCCTGCCCGTAGTTCTCGCCGGCGACCAGCACGCCGCCGTTTGCGGCCTGTGCGCGCTCGGGGAACGTGTCGTCGACCCGGCTCAGGGTGAACTCCGAGATCTTCGGGATGTTCGAGCGGTACATCAGGATGTCGCTGGAGGCGGGCACGATGTGGTCGGTCGTGATGTTGTCCTCCATCTTCAACAGCGCCTCGCCCTGGATGTGGGCGTCCAGCGGCTCCTTCAGGGGAACGTCGGCGATGTTCGGACCCTTGATGAGCTCGTCGTCGACGGCCTCCTCGGGCGGGATGAGGTCGGCCTTCGAGCCGGTGTACCGATCGGGCATCTCGAAGCCGGGATCCTCCAGATCGCCGAGCTCGTCGGCCAGATCGCGCGGATCGACGATCTCGCCTTTGATCGCCGCCGCGGTGGCGACCTCGGGCGAGCACAGATACACCGAGTCGTCCTCGATGCCCGAACGGCCCTCGAAGTTGCGGTTGAACGTTCGCAGCGAGACCGAGTCGCTGCCGGGGACGTGACCGATGCCGATGCACGGCCCACAGGTCGCCTCCGAGAAGTTGACGCCGGCGGCCATCAGCTCGGCCGTCCAGCCCTCGCGGGCGAGCATCTCGCTGGCCTGCTTCGAGGCCGGCGCGACGATCATGTCGGTCTTCATGTCGATCGTGCGCCCCTCGAGCATCTTCGCGGCGGGCAGGATGTCCTCGTAGGCGCCGTTCGTACACGAGCCGATGATGACCTGATCGACGGCCGTGCCCGCGACCTCCCGCACGGGAACGACGTTGTCGGGCATCGACGGCTGGGCGATGAGCGGTTCGAGCTCCGAGAGGTCGACCGTGATCTGATCGTCGTACTCGGCGTCCTCGTCGGGCCCGATCTCGACGTACTCCTCGCCGCGGCCGAGGCTCTCTAAGAACTCCTCGGTGCGCTCGTCGGTCGGGAAGATCGAGGTGGTCGCCCCGAGCTCCGTGCCCATGTTCGTGATCGTCGTGCGCTCGGGGGCAGAAAGCGTCTCGACGCCGGGGCCGGTGTACTCCAGTACCTTGCCGACGCCGCCTTTCACCGACAGGCGACGCAGCATCTCGAGGATGACGTCCTTCGCGGTCGCCCACTCGGGAAGCTCGCCCTCGAGGCGGACGTTGACGACCTCGGGCATCTCGATGTAGTACGCGCCACCGCCCATCGCGACGGCGATGTCCAGGCCCCCGGCACCGATCGCGAGCTGGCCGATCCCGCCGGGCGTCGGGGTGTGACTGTCACTCCCCAGGAGGGTCTTGCCGGGCGCGGCGAAGTTCTCCTTGTGGACGTTATGACAGATCCCGTTGCCGGGCCGCGAGAAGTGCGCGCCGAACGTGCCGGCGGCGCTCCGGAGGAACCGGTGGTCGTCGGTGTTCTTGAAGTCGAACTGGTAGGTCTGGTGGTCGCAGTACTGGGCGGCGGTCTCGGTCTGGACCTCGTCCAAGTCGAGCGCCTCGAACTGCAGCCAGACCATCGTCCCCGTCGTGTCCTGCGTGAGCACCTGGTCGATCTCGATGCCGATCTCCTCGCCGGTTTCGAGCTCCCCGTCGAGGAGATGGTCCTCGAGGATCTTCTCCGTTAGCGTCTGTCCCATATCGTCCGGAGGTCGGCCGTCCACGGATATAAATCCCGCGTGTTTCTATCCTTGACGATCGTTGTAAATCGCCGGACGCGAGGCAAGTATTGCACGAAGGCGCGCGGTTCGTCAGGGGTTTATCAACCCGCGGGAAACGGACGAACATGTACCGTGACGGAGCCTTCGTCGCAGATCACGTCACCCCGACGACCCGCGCGCAGGTCCAGCCCAACGGCGTCGACCTCACCCTCGACGCGATCTTCGAGCCGCTCGAACCCGGTCGGATCACGCGAAACGACACGGAGATCGGAAAGCGACAGCGCGTCGCGAGCGCCGAACTCGACCGCAAAGTACCGGAAACGTTCTACCTCGAATCCGGCGGCTACATCGCGCGCTACGAGGAGGTGATCGAGATCCCCGAGGGTCACGTCGGCTTCGTCTATCCCCGGTCGTCGCTGATGCGAAACGGCTGCATGCTCGATACGGCCGTCTGGGACGCCGGCTACGAGGGTCGCGGCGAGGGGCTTCTCGAAGCCCATTACGACGTCGAACTCGAACGCGGCGCGCGCATCGCCCAGCTGGTGCTCGCAAAAGCGGATCACGAGGGGACCTACGACGGCTCGTACCAGGGCGAGAACCTGTAGACGAAAGACCTCGGCACGGCTTGGCAGCCGTGCCTCGCCCTTTTTATGTCCCTAAGAAAGGCTGTTTCGCGGCCTTTCTGGGTCCAGAAAATCGCTTCGCGATTTTCGAGACCACCAGGTTCTGCCGAGTCGCGCCGTGCGACAGCGCGGGGCCGCCGGCCCCGCTGGCCGTTCGAGCGGGCCGAAGGCCCGCGAGAAGACCGGACGGCGCTTCCGGGACGCCTGCCCTTCCCCGCCCCGCGGAGGCGAGCGCCACAGTCGCCTCGCCTCCGCGCCGGCCACCGCACCGCAGACCGCCACCGCATCCTCGCACCGCCGACCGCTACAGCAACGCTTTCCGGACTGCCACGCCTACTGCACCGCCCGGCGCTACTCCCGGCGAAGCTTCTCCCTGTACCGCCGGAACGATTGGTAGGGGCTGATGACGTCCCACTCGACGCCGCCTTCCTTCTCGCCGAGAAAGAGGAGCTGCTCGATCGTGCGGGCGCTCTGGGAGGACCTGGCCGCGCGTGCGAAGACGACCCCGCCGTCGAGTCGCCGCGGAAAGAGCAGCTGTTCTTCGACCATGACCCGAAGGAGGGTTTCGCCGTCGGCCTCCAGACGGTAGCCACCGGCGTCAAAGTAGTCGGCGGTGCGGATCGCGCGGTTCGATCCGCTGACCCAGTCGAGTCCGACGAGCGGGAGGCCGTACTGCAGGGCGAGCCGGATCGAGGCGTCGACGTTGGCCTGTTTTTCCCCCTCGACGGGACCGTAGGTGAGCGAGACGCCCGGCTCGAAGGGCGCGAGCAGCTCGGAGAGGAACTCGGGTGGGTAGTAGCTGTCGGCGTCGACGCTCACGACGATCTCGCCGTCGGCGAGTTCGAATCCGCGGTGTCGCGCCCGGAGGATCCCCCGCTGGACGAAATCGACGAGGTCGACGGCCGGGTGGCGTTCGGCGATCTCGACGGTGGCGTCGTCGCTGTACGAATCGAGGACGATCAGTTCGAACGCGTACTCGTCGGGGGCGGCCTCGATCGAAACCGCAAGCGAGTCCAGACAGTCACCGATCCGGCGCTGTTCGTTTAAACTCGGCAGCGCGACGGTGACGAGCGTGCGACTCATAAAGGCGATATCCGTGTGTTCGCGGTGTAACCGATTTATTCCTTGCGGCGAGCTATTTAGATACCGGCCGTGACTACAGGGCGTATGACGCTCCCCGTCTCGACGCTCGCTTCGGTCTCCGAGTGGCTGCTCTCGATCGCCGAGACGGCGATCGCGGCCGCCACCGGCTGGCCGGGACTGGGGATCGTCTTCGTCTACTCGTTCGTCCTCGGCTTCGCCGTCCTCCCGTTGCCGAGCGAGCTCGTCCTGTTCGCGCCGCTGGATCTCGGCTTCTCCGAGACGGTTCGTCTCGCGCTCATCGTCCTCGTCAGCGGGGTCGGAAAGGCAATCGGGAGCGTGCTGGTCCTCTGGATCAGCATCTCGATCCGCAAGTCCGATCCCGTCCAGCGGGCGATCGAGAGCTCTCACTTTCGGTTCCACGAGTACTCGCGGAGAGCCTCGATCCGCATGGCAAAGCGCTACGGCTACGCGGGCATGGCGATCGTCCTCTCGATTCCCTTCTTTCCCGACACCGCCTCCGTGTACGCCTTCTCGGTGCTCGAAGACGACTACCTGAAGTTCTCGGCGGCGGCCTTCGCGGGAAGCGTCGGCCGACTGGTGATCGTTGCCGTCTTCCTCGAAGGGACGATCGGTCTCTGATACGGACTGTTGGCACTGTTCACCGGTGATCGCTCGCGTGGGTCAGCAATCACCGGTGCGGGACTACAACGGCTTCCGTGAGTCGCCCGCCGTACCCTTCGTCACGCTCGCGACCGGGTGGCGAACGTTTTTGACGCTCGGTTCGGACTCACCCCCATGAACCGGACGTTCGCCGCCGGTGTCGCTCTCACCGTCGGCGGTTTCGGGGCGTATCTCGTCGGCATCACGATGCCGTACCCCGGTCGCTCGCTCTCGGTGAGCGCGATCATGGTCGGCGTCGCGCTGCTCTCGGTCGGGGTGGGCGGGTCGTGATCGACGCCAGCTCCGAACGCGGCCCCGTCGACTCGCTCGATGCGGCCCGCGAGACCGACGGGCGCGTCTGGGTCCGGGTGACCGACGCCACCGACGCGGAGCTCGATCGCGTCGCCGACGCCTTCGGGATCCACCGGCTGGCCGTCGAGGACCTCTCGGGCGTGGTCCGCTCCAAAACCGAAGAGTACCCGGACTACACGTTCGTCCTCCTGAAGCTCGTCGAACTCGCACCCGGCGAAACGAGCTTCGGCGAGGAGCTGCTCGTCGACCCGCTGGGGATCTGTATCGGCGACGACTGGCTGGTGACGTTCTCGCGTTCGCGAACCGACGCCTGTGATCGGGCGTGGTCGACCGTCGAACGCGATCCGGCGCTCCTCGCGCGCGGACCGGACTTCGTCGCCTCCCGGATCGTCGACGGCGTCGTCGACGAGTACCTCTCGACGCTCGACGCGCTCGAAGCCCGCATCGAGGACGTCGAAGAAAGCGTCATGATCTCGACCGACATCGACACCTTGGAACGGCTCAACAGCCTCCGACGGGAGCTACTGAGCTTTCGCAAGCTCGCGTGGCCCACCCGCGAGGCCGTCGGCGCGCTCGCCCGCGGCGATCCCGACCACGTCCGTCCGGAGACCGAGAAGTTCTTTCGCGATATCTCCGACCGGATCGTCCACCTCGTCGAACTCACCGAGACCTACCGCGATCTGGTCGGCGGGGCGCGGGACATCTACCTCAACACGCTCTCGCAGTCGACCAACGAGGTGATGAAACGCCTCACCGTCGTCGCGACGATCGTCCTGCCACTCACCTTCGTCGCGGGCGTCTACGGGATGAACTTCGAGACCATGCCAGAGCTCGGCTGGACGGGCGGGTACTTCGCCGTCCTGCTCGGCATGGCCGGAATCACCCTCGTCCTCGTCGCGTACTTCCGCCGGCAGGGGTACCTCTAGGGGTATCGGGAGGCTACTCGCCCTCGCTGTCGGCGACCGTGACCTCCTCGAAGCCCGCCAGATCCCCCGCTTCGGCCCGCGAGACCGCCGCGAGCGCGTCGACGAACCCGGTTCCGACGTTCTCCGCGGAGTAGACCTCGGCGCCGTCGGGATCCTCCACGTCCTCGATCGCCTCCAGGTCCGCCTCCGCTTCGAGCGTGTTCAGCACGTCGATCGGGTCGGGTGTCGACCCCCGGCTCGCGCGGTGGGCGTCGACCAGCAGCGTCGCACAGCCCGTGACGCCCGGACAGGACATGCTGGTGCCCGACAGCAGCCCGTAGAACAGTTCGTCGTCGTCGCCCGTCGCCTGCAGCGGGTGGGCGGGGTTGAGCGTGCTCAGTACGTCCGCACCCTTCGCGCCGATCCCGTTGCGGTAGATCCCCAGCGGGCCCTCGGGTTCCTCGCCGCCGTAGTAGGCGGTGAGGTTCTCGAAGGCTGTCCCGCGGTCGTAGTTGGTCTCGCCGTCGAACGCCGTAGAGCGCCCGCGCGAGGAGAAGTCGGCGACCGACTTGTCGGTGTGGTTCGCCGCGACCCCGAGCACGTGGGGCGCGCGGACGAAGTAGTTGAGCGTGTTCGTCTCCGGTCCGCTGTTGCCAGCCGAGAAGACGGGTAGGATCCCCGCCTCGTAGGCGTGCCACGTCGCGACGTTGCCCGGGTCGTCCGGATCGAAGTCCGCCTCCTCGGCGAGGCCGTAGGAGTTCGAGACGACCTGCACGTCTGTCTCGCCGTCGCGCTTTCTGGCGATCATGTGGTCGTAGGCGGCGACGACCTTCAGGATGAACAGCGCGAGCCCGGCCGAGTAGACCGTCAGATCGGCGTCGGGGGCCATCCCGCGGAACTCGCCGTCGCTTTCCGCCCCGTCGCCACACAGCGTCCCCGAACAGTGGGTGCCGTGGCCGTTGTCGTCGGTGTTTGCAGCACCTGCATCGACCCAGAGGGTCCCGTCGCCGTCGTCCGACAGCGGATCGCCGACCCACCGCCAGTTCGAGACGAGGTTCGCCTCGAGATCGGGGTGGAGCCCGTCGATCCCCGAATCGATCACGACGCTGTGGACGCGCTCGCCGGTGTACTCGCCCACGCCGTCGCCGGCCTGAACCTCGCTCGCCTTGCTGGTCTCGCGGGCCTCGTCGTTGAAGTACTCGAGCTCGCGGTTCGGCGCGACGCGTACCACTTCCTCGAGCGCCGCGATCGTCTCGATCTCGACGCCCGTCGCCTCCGTGTAGGCGATCGGCAGCACCTCGAACCCGTAGTACCCCTCCGCGAGGTCGAGATCGTCGAGGATCGCGACGTCGTCGTTGTCCTCGAAGACGATCAGCACCTCCTGGAGCGCGTCCGTCGCCGTGTCGAGGGCGTCGTCGACGGCGGCGCTCGCGGCCCCGGGCACGACGCCCGCAAGGCCAGCCGCGCCGATCAGTTCGAGCACTCGTCGCCGGTAGGTCGTTCTCGTGGTGTTTCGTGTCATGGATTAGGTCTCCTCTGCCGCAACGGTCACTGTCCGCTCGGTTCCACTGACGTCGATCCACTCGCGGTCGGTGAGGGTGCCGTCGCCCGTGTCGGTCGTCACGGCAACGGGTCCGAACGCGTAGCGATCGGATTCCTCGACGTCGTCGGGCGCTCGCGCGAAGTGCGTCAGCTCCTCGTAGGCGTCACCCGGGTCGTCGATCCCGAAGTAGACGTGGGTGCCGCCGCCGAAGGCGGGCGTCGTCGCCTCCACGTCGCCGTTGTCCTCGTCGACCTCCCAGCCCTCGGGCACGGTGTCGCGAACGAGCACCTCCTCGCCCTCGGGGTTCAGCACCTCGACGTCGAGTTCCGTGCGGTTGGTCTGCCCGCCCGTGAAGACGCTGCCCGAGTCCTCGCGCTCGCCGTCGACGATCAGGCCCGCGGCGTCGAACTCGGTGCCGAGATCGAGGTGGGCCTGCACGTCGAAGCCGTTGACGACGCCGGGGACGTTCACGAGCTTCGCGACGACGTAGAAGACCCGCTCGCCGCCGTTCGCGTCGAGATCCGCCGGCGAGACGCTCCAGGAGACATCGGCGTCGCCGGTGATCCCCGCGTCCTTGGCGACGACCGCCGGCTCGCCGGTCAGCGGATCGGGGTTCTGGGCGTCGTAGACGAACAGGTCGAGGTGCGGGTCGCCCTTCGTCGCGCCCGCGTTCGCGCCGCCGTAGTGTCCGAACGACAGATCGGCCGCGAACTCCCCGGGGTCGGCGGTCGAGACGTAGCCGGCGACCGCCCGCTCGTCGCGGGGCACGTCCAGCCCGACGGCGCCCGAAACGGACGCGTCGGTGATGTCGCGGGTGACGGCGTCGATCGCCGGCCCGAGGTTCAGTCGGCCGTAGCCCTCGTAGGGATCGCGGTCGCCGAAGGTGTAGATGGGGGCCTTCGCGGCGTGGTACGGCGCCGCGGTCAGGGCGGTCTCGCTCGCGGTCGCCAGGATCACCTGCTTCAGCCGGAGGACGTCCTCGTAGTTCGTGCTCCCGGGCTCGGGAAGCGCGATCGCGCCGGGGGCGTCTGCCTCCATCGCGTCGGCCACCAGCCCCGCGGCGCCACAGACGCTCGGGGCGGCCATCGAGGTGCCGGCCTTGCCGGTGTAGTCGCGCACGCCGTCCCGGCCGTCGCCCTCGCGGTAGCCACCACGGGAAAGCGAGGAAACGAGATCCGAGTCGATCGAGAGCGCGTCGCGAACCTCGCTCGCGAGATCGATCCCGTAGTCCGCGTCGCCGGTGATCGCGTCGTCGAACTCGGTCTTGGGCGCGAGATCGGAGTCCTCGTAGGACCACCCTTCCAGATCGGCGTCGGCCGCCGCCGAATCGGGCTCCTCGGTCGTCACCTCGTCTTCGGGCTCGCCGGTCTGCGCGGCGATGTCGAGGACGTTGACCTCGCCGCCCGGCGCGGTCACGTCCGGCTTCATATAGGGCTCACCGGACTGGTCGATGCCGGCGATCCCGCCGCTCGAATACGAGGAAATGCCGTCGAGGGGATCGGTCGCGACGACCGAGATCGCCTCGCTGGCGACCGCCGGCGCGCCGTTGCCGCTGGCGGGCGCCGCGTCGTTGCCGGCGGCGGCCACCGAGAGGATCCCCGCCTCGGCGATCGCCTCGACGTCGTCGACCGTGCCGTCGAGAACCCCGCCGGCTGCGCCCAGCGGGAGGCCGCCGACGAAGCCCCACGACATGTTCACCGCGCGGGTGTTGAACGTCTCGGCGAACGCCTCCGCGTGGTCCGCGAAGTCGGCCGTCGCGGTCCCCAGGTCGGTGAGGCTCACGATCCCCGCGTTGGGGGCCATCCCCGCGTGCAGCGAGAGGTCGCCGTCGTCGGTCCGGTCGCCGACGGTCTCCTCGGGGTGGCGGAAGGCACCGACCGCGAGGCGTTCGACCCTGCCGGCGGAAACGAGCTCGCCCTCGAGAGCCGTCACGTGCACGGTATAGATCGCCTCGCCGTCGTCGTGGACCGTCGGGGTCTCGACGACGTTGTTCTGGAACGTCTCCTCGCTGGTTCCGGCCGCGCCGGTCGCGCGCGCGAGCTCCTCGCCGTCGGGGCCCTCGACGAACAGCTCGATCGCGTCACCGTAGACGCTCCCGAACACGCCCGTGCCGGCCTCGGCTTCGACCTCGTAGCTCAGGCTCTCGCCCAGAAGGAGCGTCGTCCGGGGTTCGTCCTCGGTATATCTACTGGAATCGATCGCGCTCGCCCGGCCCGACCCGGCCATGATCGAGGCGACGTGCGTTCCGTGACCGTTCGAGTCCCGCGGGCGCTCGTAGCCGCCGAAGCGGGTGTTGTCGTTGTGCCAGCCCAGCAGCTTCGGCGTGTCCGGGACGACCGCGCCGCCGGTGCCCGCGAGCGGGTTGCCGTCGACCTCGAAGCCCTCGTCGGTCGTCGCGGTGACGCCGTTCCAGGGACCCAGATCCGGGTGCCGGGAGTCGGTTCCCGAGTCGGTCAACGCGAGGGAGCGATCGGCCCGCCCGCGATAGCCCCGCTCCCACGCGTGAAGCGCCTCCTGGACCCGAACGTTCGTGAAGTCGGGGTCGACGCCCTCGTCGGCGGCCGTCGGGATCGCACCGCTCCCGAGGGCCGCCCCGCCGGCGAGCAGGCCGACGGTCTGGACGAACGACCGGCGCGATACGCCCGTCTCGATCAGGTCTGCCGCTCGGTCGGTGTCGTTCTCATCGGACATTGCGACCGAGGGGTTTCTTATCGCCGATAAAAACTCCTCTGACAAAACCGTCCAACCGTCGAACGAAGTCGGACA
>JAWARX010000011.1:0-16425 GCA_038893155.1 Halalkalicoccus sp. | reverse complement strand
TTCAGGTCTTTCCCGCCGCACTGCTCTTTGATACTGTCGAGCGTTCCGATCGCGAGTTCGTCGTAGAGCGGAACGGCGACGACCCGCTTTTCACCGGTCTCGGGATGGACGTACGCCAGCTTTCGGTGACTGCCACCGCCACCAGTGACAGCAAACCCGTTCTTTTGGAGGGCTTTGACGATCTCTCGACCCGAGAACGTTCGGCGCGTCACTATGTCACAGTACAGGTTGTTTCCTTAAAAAGGCAGCTTTCTGGCTTCGCGCGCATGCGCGTCGCTCAAAACCACGGCGCGTTCGGCTCTTCGAGTTCGAGATCCTCTGAAACGGACTCCTCGTGGAGCGTTATCGCCTCAGCGAGCATTTCAAGCGCTTCAGCGCGGGTTTTACCCTGGCTCGCTACGCCGGACTCCTCGTCCTTCGCGACGAACCAGTCGCCTTCCTTGGTGATCGTCACCGAACTCACCGCGCCCTTTCGGGCGTCCGCGCTCATGTACTACCACAAAGTAGGGCAGCCTGCATTATTCAACGTTCTGACCGATCCGTTTTTGTGCGCTGGCTGGGATCTGAACTCACTCGCTCCGTTCGCGTTCGCTCGCTTCACTCCCTGCTCAAATCCCACCGGACCGCATTCACGGCTCGCGTGTCGGTGAGCACACGCTCGCTCCGCTCGCGGTGCTCACCGGTTTGCTCGCCGTAGAAGTGCGCTGGCTGGGATTTGAACCCAGGTTGTGACCATGGCAAGGTCACGTGATACCACTACACTACCAGCGCCCTCTTGCACTCTCGGGTATTCCGGAGAGCAGTATAAGACTTCCGGATCCCGACCGAAATCCCCGACCCCGAATCGCCGAATATCGCCGTTCTGGAGCGTGTGAACCGCACACATTCGGGGTGGAAAACGCTACTCTTTTACGGCCTGATCGGATACGTTCGCCACAGTCTAGTGCCACGGCGAGAAAGTGGCTGGCATGACCGTCAGCATACTCGTGCCGTCGTCGCTGGTCCGGGAGGCCGAGGACAAACGCGAGGCGACTCGCAAACTCGGCTACGTCGCCCGCGCGGCGACCGTCTTCCGGGCCGATCGCCTGTGCGTCTTCCCCGACCGCGATGGGGAACGCAGGTGGGGCGGCGGGTTCGTCGAAACCGTACTCGCGTACGCCGCGACGCCCCCCTACCTCCGAAAGGAGGTCTGGGAGACGCGCGACGAACTGGAGTACGCCGGGGTCCTGCCCCCGCTTCGCGCCGTGTCACGGACCGGCTCCGAATCTCCCGATTCGGGGTCGTTAAGACAGGGACTCGTGACCGAGGTCGGATCTGAAGGGCGCGTACGGGTCAATTGCGGACTGCAACACCCACTCTCCCTCCTCGTGCCTTCCGGAATGGAGGTCGAGCAGGGGGAACGCGTGACCGTCAGGATATCTTCGCGACGACCGGTCCGTGCGAAGCTCACCGAGGAGCCGGCGGGGCTCTCCGTCGAGCGCACGGACCTCGCGGCAGCGCTGGGTCGCCCCGACGCGGGCGTCCGGATCGCAACGTCTCGCTTCGGCGAGAAGCTGACGATCGGGCGTCTGCCGGGGCTTTCGGAACGGATCGAGGCCGACGGGACGACCGTCGCCTTCGGTTCGCCGGGCCGGGGGCTGCCGGAGATACTCAACGTGGAGGCCGAGTCCGTCGGCAGCGAGCCGGGGGACGGCGTCGAACCCGAGTCGGACGGATCCGAACGGTTCGACCTTTGGCTCAACACGATCCCGCGCCAGGGCAGCGAGACGGTGCGAACGGAAGAAGCGATGTTCGCGTCGCTCGCGTGCCTGACACTCACGGAGTGAGAGAGTCACATGCCACAACCAAGCAGACCACGCAAAGGCTCGTTAGGGTTCGGCCCACGGACGCGCGCAACCAGCGAGGTGCCGCGGTTCAACTCGTGGCCGGACGACGACGGACAGCCAGCGCTGCAGGGATTCGCCGGCTACAAGGCCGGCATGAGCCACGTGGTGATGGTCAACGACGAGGCCAACTCGCCGCTCGAAGGCACCGAGCAGACGGTGCCCGTCACCATCGTGGAGACCCCGCCCATGCGGGCGGTTGCTCTGCGCGCATACGAACAGACACCCTACGGACTCCAGCCCCGGGGCGAACTCTGGGCCGAGGAGTTCGACGAGGAGCTCCACCGGACGCTCGACCTTCCATCGGAGCCCAGCGAGGGCGCACGCGAGGAGTTCGAGGCCGCCATCGAGGAGGGCGCTATCGATGACCTCCGGGTCATCACCCACACCTCGCCGGCGTCGATCAAGAGCGTCCCCAAAAAGAAACCCGACGTCATGGAGACGCGCGTCGGCGGCGGCTCGATCGAGGAGCGAAGCGAGTTCGCGCTCGACCTGCTCGATTCGGGCGGGGAACACGACGCGACCGACGTGTTCCGCGCCGGCGAGTACCTCGACGTCTCGGGCGTCACGAAGGGCAAGGGCACCCAGGGCCCGGTAAAGCGCTGGGGCGTCCAGAAACGAAAGGGCAAACACGCCCGCCAGGGCTGGCGCCGGCGGATCGGCAACCTCGGCCCGTGGAACCCGAGTCGAGTTCGCTCGACGGTTCCCCAGCAGGGTCAGACCGGCTACCACCAGCGCACCGAACTGAACAAGCGCCTGATCGCGCTCGACGAGGAAACGGAGATCAACGCCGAGGGCGGCTTCGTCAACTACGGCGAGGTCTCGGGCCCGTACGCGTTGATCAAGGGCTCGCTGCCGGGTCCCGATCGCCGGGTGCTCCGGATGCGCCCCGCGATCCGGCCGAACGACCAGCCGCGACTGGACCCCGAGGTCCGGTACGTCTCGACCAGCTCGAACCAGGGATAAGATGAACGCAACAACACTCGACCTGGACGGAGAGGAGGCGGGCGAGATCGATCTGCCGGAGGTCTTTCAAACTACCTACCGGCCGGATCTGATCAAGCGCGCCGTGCTCGCCGCCCAGGCAAACAGACAGCAGGACTACGGCGCGGACCCCTTCTCGGGCAAGCGCACCTCGGCCGAGTCATTGGGAACGGGTCGCGGAATGGCCCGCGTGCCCCGCTCGGGCGGGCAGGGCCGGCGCGTCCCGCAGGCCGTCGGCGGCCGGCGGGCCCACCCGCCGAAAGCCGAGAAGGACCGCACGCAGAGCATCAACAAGAAAGAACGCAAGCTCGCGACCCGCAGCGCGATCGCCGCGACGGCGGACGCCGAGCTCGTCGCCGAGCGGGGCCACCGCTTCGACGACGGGATCGACCTGCCGCTCGTGGTGAGCGACGAGTTCGAGGAGCTCATCAAAACCAAGGAGGTCCTCTCGTTCCTCGAAACCGTCGGCCTGGCCGGCGACGTCGAGCGAGCCGACGAGGGGCGCTCGGTCCGCGCGGGTCGCGGAAAGACCCGCGGTCGAAAGTACAAGGAGCCGAAATCGATCCTCTTTGTCACCTCCAGCGAGGCCGGCCCGTCGAAGGCCGCGCGCAACCTCGCCGGCGTCGACGTCGCGACCGCACGCGAGGTCAGCGCGGAGGACCTCGCGCCCGGCACGCACGCGGGTCGGCTAACGGTGTGGACCGAAAGCGCAATCGAGGAGGTGGCCGACCGATGACGATCCAGCACCCGCTGATCACGGAGAAGGCGATGAACGACATGGACTTCGAGAACAAGCTCCAGTTCGTCGTCGATATGGACGCCACCAAGCCCGAGATCCGCGAGGCGATCAGCGCGCAGTACGACGTGGAGATCACCAAGGTGAACACACAGGTAACCATGAACGGAACGAAAAAGGCGACCGTGCGACTCTCGGAGGACGACGACGCACAGGAAGTCGCCTCCCGAATCGGGGTGTTCTAGATGGGACGGCGAATCAGAGGCCAGCGGCGTGGTCGCGGCGGTTCGGTGTTCCGCGCACCCTCGCACCGCTACAAGGCCGACCTCTCGCACCGACGCGAGGAGGATGGTGACGTCCTGAAAGGCACGGTCGTCGGCATCGAACACGATCCTGCCCGCTCGGCACCCGTCGCGGACGTGGAGTTCGAAGACGGCGACCGACGCCTCGTGCTCGCCCCCGAGGGGATCACCACGGGCGAGGAGATCCAGATCGGCATCTCCGCGGAGATCAAGCCCGGCAACACGCTGCCGCTTGCCGAGATCCCCGAGGGCGTTCCGGTCTGTAACGTCGAGTCGAAACCCGGCGACGGCGGCCGGTTCGCGAGAGCGAGCGGCGTCAACGCGACGCTGATCACCCACGACCGGAAGGCCGCGGTCGTCCAGCTTCCAAGCGGCGAGGTCAAGCGCCTCTCGCCGGACTGTCGGGCGACGATCGGCGTGGTCGCCGGCGGCGGTCGGACCGAAAAGCCGTTCGTCAAGGCCGGCAACAAGTACCACAAGATGAAAGCCCGCGGGACGAAGTGGCCTCGCGTTCGCGGCGTGGCGATGAACGCCGTCGACCACCCGTTCGGTGGCGGCGGTCGCCAGCACCCGGGCCGACCCAAGAGCGTCTCGCGACACGCCCCGCCGGGGCGGAAAGTCGGGGACATCACGTCCCGGCGCACCGGCAGAGGAGGTAACAAGTAATGAGTTCTTCGGACTACAGAACCGGCCAGGAAGGCGAGTTCACCTTCCGTGGCCACACGATAGAGGAGCTGCAGGAAATGGAGCTAGAGGAAGTCGCGGAACTGCTGCCTGCACGCCAGCGGCGAAGTATCACTCGTGGCCTCTCGACGGAAAAGCAAAAGCTGCTCGAGAAGGCCGAATCGCGCGACCCCGAGGAGAGCGCGAACGACCCGATCCGCACGCACCTTCGGGACATGCCGATCGTGCCGGCGTTCGTCAACAAGACGTTCGCGGTGTACAACGGCCAGGAGTTCGAGCGCGTCGAGGTCCGCCCCGAGATGCTGGGCCACTACCTCGGCGAGTTCCAGCTCACGCGCAAATCCGTCGAGCACGGACAGGCCGGGATCGGCGCGACCCGCTCCTCGAAGTTCGTACCGCTGAAATGAGGTGACAAGTATGGGAATCAGCTACAGCGTGGACGCGGACCCGGAGACGACGGCGAAAGCCATGCTTCGGGAGCGTCCCATGAGCCACAAGCACAGCAAGGAGATCGCCCGGGAGATCAAGGGCATGACCGCCGGCGACGCGGTCGAGTACCTCGAAGCGGTCATCAACGAGGAGCGCTCGGTGCCGTTCAAGTCCCACAACTCCGACGTCGGCCATCGAAGCGACATCGACGGCTGGGACGCCGGCCGGTACCCGAACAAGGCGTCGAAGGCGTTTCTCGACTTGCTCGAGAACGCGATCGGCAACGCCGACCATCAGGGTCACGACGGCGAGTCCATGACGATCATGCACGTCGCGGCCCACAAGGTGGGAGAATCGCCGGGCCGAAAGCCCCGCGCGATGGGGCGGGCAACGGCGTGGAACACCCCGCAGGTCGACGTGGAGCTGATCCTCGAAGACCAGGAGGAGGAGGACGACTGATGGCAGACGAACACCAGTTCATCGAAAACGGGATGCAGCGCTCCCAGATCGACGAGTTCTTCGCGACCGAACTCGAGCGCGCCGGCTACGGCGGCATGGAGGTCGCAAAGACCCCGATGGGGACACAGATCGTCCTCAAGGCCGAAAAACCCGGCATGGTGATCGGGAAAGGCGGGAAGAACATCCGGAAGGTGACGAGCCAGCTCGAGGAGCGCTTCGATCTCGAGGACCCCCAGATCGACGTCCAGGAGGTCGACGAGCCCGACCTGAACGCCCAGATCGTCGCCGACCGGCTGGCCAACGCCCTCGAACGAGGGTGGTACTTCCGCAAGGCCGGCCACACGACGATCGACCGGATCATGGACGCCGGCGCGCTCGGCGCGGAGATCGTCCTCGCGGGGAAGGTCACGGGCGCGCGCTCGCGCGTCGAGAAGTTCAACCGCGGGTACATCAAGCACAACGGCGAGCCCGCCCAGGAGATCGTCGATCACGGGCAGGGCACCGCGGTGATGAAGCTCGGCACCATCGGCGTGAACGTCAAGATCATCCCGCCGGGCGCGCGCTTGCCCGACGACTTCGAGATCCACGACGACGCGAACGTCGAGGACCTGATCGCCGATACCGCAGAGACCGACGAGGGCGTCGAGGAGATCCTCGACGACGTCGCCGACGAGGTCCCCGAAGAGGCGGACGTCGCTGCGAGCGCCGACGCCGAAGGCGAGGCCGACACGACCGAGATCGACGAGGAACTCGTCGAGGAGCCCGAAGACGAGGAGTTCGTCGACGAGGCGGGCGCGGTCGACGAGGAGATCGTCGAGGAGGTCACAGACGAGGTCGAAGAGGACGACGAGGAGCTCGAACTCGACGAGGACATCGAGGCCGAGGCCGCCGAACTCGTTGCGGAGATGGAAGCCGAAGGAACCGGCGACGGAACGGAGGACGATAGCTGATGGCGATCCTCCACACCGAGGAGATCCGCGACATGACGCCCGCCGAGCGCGCGGCGGAGGTCGAGGAGCTCCGGACCGAGCTGCTGAACATGAAGGCGGTGCAGGCGGCGGGTGGCGCGCCCGAGAACCCCGGTCGGATCGGGGAGCTCAAGCGCACGATCGCCCGCGTGAAGACGATCCAGCGCGAGGAGGACGACGACAGCGAGGCGCAACGCGCCTCGGAAGAAGCGAGCGGCGACGAGCCGCGAGAAGAGAACTAACGACAAATGGCACTCACACCCGAGACGATCGCGCGACACGAACTCAACGGCCTGTGCGTACGGGTCGTTGCCGCCGACAGTTCCGAGTACGTCGGGATCGCCGGCCGGGTCGTACGCGAGAGCGAAAAGACCCTCGTGATCCGCGACGCTCGGGACAAGCGAGTGCCGAAATCGGGCACCACGTTCGAGTTCCGACTCGACGCCACAGATGAAGCCGCGGGTCCCCGAAAGGAGGCCGGGACCGCCGGGGAACACGCACGCGACCCGGCGGCTTACGTTACGGTGGATGGCGACAGACTGCTCTCACGACCCGCCCGACGAAGCGAAACAAGAGGTGACTCACCATGGCGATAGGATTAGACGTAGAAACACCACCAGAACCGGACGATCCGGACTACGATTACGAGAAGTGTCCGTTCTACGGCGAGCTGTCCGTTCGAGGCCAGATCCTCGAGGGCATCGTCGCGAGCGCGGACATGGACAAGACCGTGATCGTCGAGCGAGAGTACGACGTCTTCGTACCGAAGTACGATCGGTACATGAAGCGTCGGTCGCGCGTCCCGGCACACGTGCCGGGCGTGCTCGATCACGTCTCGGTCGGCGATCGCGTGAAGATAGCGGAGACACGCCCCCTCTCGAAGACCAAGAGCCACGTCGTCGTCGAGGTCACGGCAGACGAGATCGAACTCGGCCCCGTCGACCCGACGGAGGCGGCCGACGAGGTCGAACGCGAGGGAGGAGACATAACCGAAGGCACAGAGCCACAGGCGGGTGAGCACTGATGGAGGCGCTGAAAGCCGACGTCACGAAGGGCCTCTCGAAGGGCGCGCTCATCAACTGTGCGGACAACAGCGGCGCGCGCGAGCTGAAGCTGATCAGCGTCGCGGGCTACTCGGGCGTGAAAAACCGCCAGCCCCAGGCCGGGGTCGGTGATAAGATCACCGTCTCGGTCACGAAGGGGACCCCCGAGATGCGCCGGCAGATCCTCGAGGCGGTCGTCATCCGCCAGCGCCAGTCGATCCGGCGGCCCGACGGCACGCGCGTGAAGTTCGAGGACAACGCCGCCGTCATCGTCGACGACGCCGAGGACCCGCGGGGCACCGAGATCAAGGGCCCGATCGCGCGCGAAGTGGCCGAACGGTTCGGCAGCGTCGCGAGCACGGCGACGATGATCGTATAGAACCATGAGCAAGCAACCACGCAAACAGCGAAACGAGGCACAGAACGCGCCGCTTCACGAGCGCCACCGGCAGCTCCACGCGACGCTCTCGGACGATCTCCGTGAGGACCACGGGGTTCGCCGGACGCGGATCAACGCCGGGGACACCGTCGAGATCATGCGCGGCGACTTCGCCGGCGAGACCGGCGAGGTCGTCGCGGTCGATCTCAAACGCGGGGTCGTCCACGTCGAGGACGCGGTCCTCGAGAAGGCCGACGGCGAGGAGGTCCCCCGACCACAGGAGCCGAGCAACCTCCGGATCACGGCGCTCGATCTGGACGACGAGCGACGCGAAGAGCGACTCTCGGGTGAGAACGAATGAGCAGACACCAGAAACGACTCTCGGTACCGGACTCGTGGCCGGTCGAGCGGAAAACCGCCAAATACACCGTGAAGGCCCGTGCGGGCCCGCACGGCGAGGCGGGCGTTCCGCTGTTGATCGTGCTGCGGGACGTGCTGGGCTACGTCGACTCGAAGAAGGAAGCGAAGTACGCCACGAACGAGGGCGGCGTCCTCGTCAACGGCGAACCGGTCCGTGACGTCCGGCGACCCGTCGGAATGTTCGACATCCTCGGATTCGAGGAGCGCGAGGAGTACTACCGGGTGTTCCCCGACGAGGGCGGCCGGCTCGCGCTGACGCCGATCGAGGAGGCCGACGCCGACGGCAAGCTCGGCAAGATCGTCGACAAGCGCCAGGTTCCGGGCGGGGAGACCCAGCTGCAGCTTCACGACGGGCGGAACCTGCGCGTCGAGGAAGCGGGTCAGTACTCGCCGGGCGACTCGATCGTGATCGGCTTCGAGGACAACGCCATCCTCGCGCACTTCCCCTACGAGGAGGGTGCGCTCGTGACTGCCGTGCAAGGTCAGCACGCAGGCGAGATCGGACGGGTCGAGGAGATCACCGTGATCGAATCGAGCGCGCCCAACACGGTCACTATCGGCGACGAGGGCGGCGAGACAGCGTTCGAGACGATCGCCGAGTACGTCGTCGTGATCGACGAGAACTTCGTGGGTGAAGAGAACGCCGCCGAGGGAGGTGACGACCGATGAGCGAGGCCGAATCCGAAGGCGAGTTCCACGAGATGCGCGAGCCCGTCGTCGAGAAGGTCGTCGTCCACATGGGCGTCGGCACCGGCGGGCGCGAACTCGGGAACGCCGAGGAGATCTTAGAAGAGATCACGGGCCAGCGGAGCGTCCGGACGCAGGCAAAGCGGACGAAACCGGAGTTCGGCATCCGCCAGGGCGACCCGATCGGCGCGAAGGTCACGCTGCGTGGCGAGGCCGCCACGGAGTTCCTCGAAACGGCGCTACCGCTTTCGGAGATCTCGGGCAGCCAGTTCGACCAGACCGGCAACGTCAGCTTCGGCATCGAAGAGCACACCGAGTTCCCGAGCCAGGAGTACGATCCCAACATCGGGATCTTCGGGCTCGACGTTACCGTAAACCTCGTGCGCCCGGGGTATCGGATCAAAAAGCGCGACATCGAGACGCGACAGATCCCGTCGAGCCACCGGCTCGACGCCGCGGCGGCGATCGCGTATCTCAACAGCGAGTTCGACGCCAGCATCGGACAGGAGGAGACGAATGAGTGAATCAGAGACAGACGACACGGGCGAGCACGCCACGAAGCGCACCGGCCAGCACGAGGCCTGCCAGCGCTGCGGTCGCAAGCAGGGGCTGGTCGGCAAGTACGACATCTGGCTGTGCCGACAGTGTTTCCGCGAGATCGCCCGCAACATGGGGTTCAAGAAGTACAAATGACGACGAGTGATCCGTTCAGTAACGCGCTTTCGGGGATCAACAACGCCGAGGGCGTGGGACATCTGACACACACGATACAGCCCGCCTCGAACCAGATCGGCTCGGTGCTCGAGGTCTTTTACGACCGCGGGTACATCGACGGCTTCGAGTTCGTCGAGGACGGCCGAGCGGGCAGGTTCGAGGTCGAACTGAAAGGTGCGATCAACGAGTGTGGCCCGGTCAAGCCCCGCTACTCGGCGGGCGCAGACGAGTTCGAGAAGTGGGAGAAACGCTACCTCCCGGCCCGAGACTACGGGACGCTCGTCGTGACGACCAGCCACGGCATCATGAGCCACTACGAGGCCCGCGAACAGGGCATCGGTGGCCAGGTGATCGCGTACGTATACTGATCATGCCACGAACAGAAATCACGCTACCGGACGAGGTCGACTGCGAGATCGACCACCTCGACGTGACGATCAGCGGGCCCGACGGCGAGGTGACTCGCCGGCTGTGGTACCCGGACGTCACCGTCGGGGTCGAAACGGTCACCGAGGAGGTAGAGACTGACGACGGCGATCTCGAAGAGCGCGAGGTCGAGGCCGTCGTCATCGAGAGCGAGACCGAGGACGCGAAGACCAACGCCACGATCGGCACCTTCGAGAGCCACGTGCGCAACATGGTTCAGGGCGTCGTCGACGGGTGGGAGTACCGCATGGAGGTGCTGTACTCTCACTTCCCGATGCAGGTCAACGTCGAGGGCAGCGAGGTCGTCATCGAGAACTTCCTCGGCGAGCGCGCCGCCCGCCGGACGACGATCCACGGCGACACGCGAGTGGAGGTCGACGGCGAGGAGATCGTCCTCTCGGGACCGAACAAGGAGGACGTCGGCCAGACGGCCGCGGACATCGAGCAGCTGACCCGCGTCAGCGGGAAGGACACGCGGGTGTTCCAGGACGGCGTCTACATCACCGAGAAACCCAAAGGAGGCGTCTAGATGGCCGAGAACGACGAAGAACACGACGAGGAGCTGACCGAACAGGACGGCGGGGACGCGACCCCGCCGGAAGAGAAACAGCCCGCGGGCGACGAGCCGGAGGAGCTGACCGACATCAGCGGCGTCGGCGACGCGAAGGCCGACGCGCTGCGCGAAGCCGGCTTCGAGACCGTCGAGGACGTCACGGCGGCGAGCCAGGACGAACTCGCGGACGTCGAGGGGATCGGCAACGCGCTCGCCGCGCGGATCAAAGCCGACGTCGGCGGCCTCGAAGTCGCAGAAGAGACCGAAGCGGAGGTCGAAGACGAGGACGAGGAGCCCGAGGTCGAAGAAGCCGACGAGGACGTCGAGACGGAGCTTCGACCGCGCGGGCTGACCGAGAAGACGCCCGAACTCGACGAGGAGAAGGCGCGATTGCTCGGTCAGCGCGCCCGGGTGGGCAAGCCGGCGTTCAAGCGCCAGGACTACCACAAGAAAAAGCGCACGCCCGAGTCGTGGCGTCGCCCCCGCGGCGGGCTCTCGAAGCAGCGCCGCCGGTTCAAGAGCCGCGGCCCGGTCGTCGAGGCCGGCTACCGCACGCCGACCGAGATTCGCCGACTGCACCCGAGCGGCTTCGAGGAAGTGCGCGTCGAGAACGTGCGCGATCTGGAGGGCGTCGACGGCGACCGGCAGGCCGTCCGGATCGGCTCGTCGGTCGGCGCGCGAAAGCGCGAGCGCATCGAGGAGGAAGCCGAGAGTGCGGGCATCCGCGTTCTCAATCCGACCTACGTCGAAGTGGAGGTAGAGCAATGAGCGATCTGAAAGCACAGAAACGGCTGGCGGCCGACGTGCTCGACGTCGGGAAGAACCGCGTCTGGTTCGACCCCGAGGCACAGGGCGAGATCGCCGACGCGATCACCCGCGAGGAGATCCGCGAGCTGGTCGACCAGGGGATCATCCGGTCGAAAGACGCCCGGAGCAACTCCCGTGGCCGTGCGCGCGAGCGGCAGAAAAAGCGCGCGTACGGCCACCGGAAGGGGCCGGGCAAGCGCAAAGGGACGGCCGGCGCGCGCCAGAACGAGAAAGACCAGTGGAAAGACCAGGTACGAGCACAGCGCCGGAAGCTACGGGAGCTTCGCGAGGAGGGCGAGCTCGACTCGACCCAGTACCGCGAGCTGTACAACAAGTCCCGCGGCGGGGAGTTCCGCAGCGTCCGGTACATGATGAACTACATCGACAACCAGTACGGTGACGAATAATGGCAACAGGACCACGTTACAAGGTGCCCATGCGGCGCCGACGCGAAGTTCGGACGGATTACCACCAGAGGTTGCGCCTGCTGAAATCCGACAAGCCCCGTCTCGTTGCTCGACCGAGCAACAAGCACATCAGGGCGCAGCTGATTACGACCAGTCCCGAGGGCGACGAGACCCTCGCGAGTGCGCATTCGAGCGATCTCGCGGAGTACGGCTGGGAGGCGCCCACAGGAAACCTGCCGGCGGCGTATCTCACGGGCCTGCTCGCGGGCAAGCGCGCGGTCGACGCCGGTCTCGAGGAGGCCGTCCTCGACATCGGCCTGCACACCGCGACGCCCGGCAACAAGGTGTTCGCGGTCCAGGAGGGCGCGATCGACGCGGGTCTCGAGATCCCGCACAACGATTCGGTGTTGACCGAGTGGGATCGGACCCGCGGCGAGCACATCGCGGAGTACGCAGCGAGTCTCGACGAGCCGCTGTATGGCGGCGAGTTCGACGCAACGACGCTTCCCGATCACTTCGATGAGGTTCGGGAAGCCATCATGGAGGACTAACAATGGCACGAAACGACGGATGGGAACCCGTGACCCGACTCGGCCGGCTCGTCCGCGACGGCGAGATCGAGACGATGGACGAGGCGCTGAACTCCGGTCTCCCCCTCAAGGAGGTCGAGGTCGTCGACCAGCTCCTGCCGGGGCTCGAAGACGAAGTGCTCGACATCAACATGGTCCAGCGGATGACCGACTCCGGACGGAGAGTGAAGTTCCGCTGTGTCTGTGTCGTGGGCAACCGCGACGGCTACGTCGGCTACGCCGAGGGCCGCGACGATCAGGTCGGCGGGGCCATCCAGAAGGCGATCGGTATCGCGAAGCTGAACATCATCTCGGTCGAGCGGGGCAGCGGCTCGTGGGAGGACCGCGCGGGCGGGACCCACTCGCTGATGCGCAAATCGACCGGGAAAGCCGGTTCGGTCACCGTCGAGATCCGACCCGCGCCGAAGGGTCTGGGGCTCGCGGCGGCCGAAACCGTCGCACACATCCTCGAACTCGCCGGCATCGAGGACGCCTGGACGAAGAGCCACGGCAACACGCGCACGACGCTCAACCTCGCGAAGGCGACGTTCAACGCGCTGGAGAACGCCTCCCAGTCGCGCACGCCCGAGTACGCGCTCGAACAGCGACAGGAGGTGACCGAGTGATGCAGGCGGTCGTCCAGCTGCGCGGGGAGGTAAACATGAGCTACGACGTCGAGGACACCCTCTCGATGCTCAACCTCCACCGCGTCAACCACTGCGCGCTCGTCCCCGAACACGAGACGTTTCGCGGGATGATCACGAAGGTCAACGATCACGTCGCCTACGGCGAGCCGAGCCAGGAGGTGGTCGAGACGCTGATTCGCACGCGCGCGGAGCCCGCGGAGGGGAGCGCCGAGATCGACGACGAGTGGCTCGCGGAGAACACCGAGTACAGCTCGGTTGAAGCGCTCGCAGAGGCGCTGCTCGCGGAGGAGACGACGCTTCGCGAGCAGGGGCTGACGCCCGTGCTCCGACTACACCCGCCGCGGGGCGGGCACAGGGGGATCAAACACCCCGCACGCGAGGGCGGACAGCTCGGCAAACACACCACCGAGGAGATCGACGAGCTCCTCACCGCGATGCGATAACCATGACAAGCAAGAAACGAAGACAGCGCGGCTCGCGAACCCACGGCGGCGGCACCCACAAGAACCGGCGGGGAGCCGGTCACCGCGGCGGTCGCGGCGCCGCCGGACGGAGCAAACACGAGTTTCACAACTACGGACCGCTCGGCAAACACGGCTTCAAGCGGCCCGAAAAGGCACAGGAGACCGTCCTGACGATCGACGTGCAGGAGCTCGACGAGGACGTCGCGCTCTACGCCGCCGACGGGCTCGCAGAGGAGACCGACGGCGGGTACGCACTCGACGCGCGCGATCTGGTCGAGGACGGCTACGACGCGGACGCCGTGAAGGTGCTCGGCGGCGGACAGGTGCGCAACGCGCTTTCGGTGACCGCCGACGCCTTCTCGGCGAGCGCGGTCGAACTCATCGAGGAGAACGGGGGCAAGGCGATCGTCTCCGAGCGCGGGCAGGTCGACGAAGCGGAGGACGACGAGGACGAATCAAAACCGGAAGATATTGAACCAACGGCTGAAGAAGCGTAATCAATGAGCTGGAAGGAAGCCGCCGAACCGGTCCTCACACGAATGCCGGGCGTCACGCGCCCCGAGGGGCACGTCCCCTTCAAGCGAAAGATGGCGTGGACGCTCGGCGTGCTGTTGGTGTATTTCTTCCTGACGAATGTCTACCTGTGGGGGATGCCACAGGCCGAGGCGGGTCAGGACATCTTCGGGCAGTTCCGCTCGATACTGGCCGGCGAGCAGGGGACGCTGCTGCAGGTCGGGATCGGCCCGATCGTCACCGCGAGCATCGTGCTCCAGCTGTTGGGCGGCGCCGGACTGCTCGGACTGGACACCAACGACCCGCGCGATCAGGTGCTCTACCAGGGCCTCCAGAAGCTGCTGGTGATCGCCATGACCGCCCTGACCGCGTTCCCGATGGTGTTTCTCGGCGGGTTCCTTCCGGCCAGCCCCGAACTCGCGGCCGTCTACGGCGAGACGACGATCCAGACGATCATCTTCGCACAGGTGTTCGTCGGCGGGGTGTTCATCCTGTTTCTCGACGAGATCGTCTCGAAGTGGGGCGTCGGCAGCGGGATCGGACTGTTCATCATCGCCGGCGTGAGCCAGCGCCTTCTCGGCGGGCTGTTCGCCTGGCCCGGCCTGCCCGGCGATACGGGGATCATCCCGACGTGGTTCTCGATCATCTTCGGACAGACCTCCTTCCCGTCGCTTCTGACCGGCGAGGGGATCCAGGAGCTGTTCTTGGGTCAGGGCGCGCTGCTCGCGATCATCACCACGATCTTCATCTTCGCGGTCGTCGTCTACGCCGAATCGGTTCGGGTGGAGATCCCGCTCAGCCACGCCCGCGTGAAGGGCGCACGGGGTCGGTTCCCGGTAAAGCTCATCTACGCGAGCGTCCTGCCGATGATCCTCGTTCGGGCCCTGCAGATGAACGTCCAGTTCTTCGGGCGGATCCTCGATTCGCAGTTGGGGGCGTCGATGCCAGCCTGGCTCGGGGTGTACGCGGACGGCCAGCCGGTCGGCGGGCTGTTTTACTACCTGAACCCGATCCAACAGCCCGAAGAGTGGATGTGGTGGCTGGGCGAGGCCGCCCAAGCGCCGGCCCAGATCATGCTGCGGGTCGGGATCGACCTGACCGTGATGGTCGTCGGCGGGGCGATCTTCGCGATCTTCTGGGTCGAAACCACGAACATGGGCCCGGAGGCGACCGCCCGGCAGATCCAGAACTCGGGGATGCAGATCCCCGGCTTCCGCCAGAACGTCGGCGTCTACGAGAAGGTTCTGGCCAGATACATCCCGCAGGTGACCGTCATCGGCGGGGCGCTCGTCGGGCTGCTGGCGGTGATGGCGAACATGCTCGGCACGATCGGCGCGGTCTCGGGGACGGGGCTGTTGCTTGCGGTGTCGATCACGTACAAGCTCTACGAGGAGATCGCCGAAGAGCAGCTCATGGAGATGCATCCGATGATGCGCGAGATGTTCGGCGGACGGTAGCGACACGCCGTTAGGCATTTTTGCGAGGAGTTCTGCATGCGGCGCGAGTCGGGTCGGCCGAGCGCGATCCCGAGTGCCAACGCTTAACGACGTCCGGGTCGCGGCGTGGGTATGGATACGAGCAAGCAGCTGTACGAAGCCGACGCGACGGGGTGGAAGCGGGGGCTCTACGACGACGTCAAACAGACGTTCAGGGCGCCGATCGTCAACTGGATCTTCCGGACGACGATGGCGAACTACCCCGAGTTCCTCCGTTACGCGTGGGGACAGCTCAAGCCGGCCTTCGAGACCGCCGGGTTCGGTCGCTACTCGGTCGCCTATCGGGACACCGTCCTCTCGGCGGTCGAGGGCAGCGCGTCGCTGCCGGCGTATCGATCCGGGGAGCTCGACGTCTCCCCCGCCGAGTACGGCGAGCTCCGCGGACAGCTCGCGACGTACGACGTCGTCGCCCCGCGGCTGGCCGCCCTGTTCGAACTCGCCGACCGGGCGCTCAACGACGATCCGATCGGGACCGACCCCGACCGCACCCGCGCGGGTACCGCGCCGTATCCGGCGTGGCTCGACGCCGATCGGGGCCGACCGCCGACGATGATCCCGTTCGATCGGACGCCGGACGAACTGGCGGAGGTCGTCCCGGCCATCCAGTCGTTTCACGGCCTCGACGGCGGTCTCCCGAGCATCTACCGGACGCTCGCCCAGTGGCTCGGTTTTCTCGTCCCGATGTGGGACGACCTCGAAGCGGTTCTGCAGGGGGAGGTGTTTTCGACCGCGGTCGCCGAGGCCCGGGCGGTCGTCTCGGCGTACGTCGACTCGCTCGTGTACGTCCCGCGGCTCGACCCCGACTCGCTCGAACGGCGCGGCATCGATGACGCGGCGGTCGCGGAGCTCCAGGAG
>JAWARX010000010.1:0-3381 GCA_038893155.1 Halalkalicoccus sp. | reverse complement strand
ATCCAGGAGATCCTCCCCGCGGTCGGCGTACTGAAGGCGACCCCCGAGGACCTCGCGGAAGCGAGGATCGGTGACGGGAACGGGGGCGCGGCCCTCGCACGGGCGGCCTGCGAGCGCGGCCCGCACACGACGCTGTTGACGCTGGGCGGGGAGGGCTCGGTCGCGGTCGCCACCGACGAATCCCCCTGGAACGGCGAGGCGCGTCACCCGGGCTACACCGTCGACCCCGTCGACACCACCGGCGCGGGCGACGCCTTCACCGCCGGAGCGATCGCCGCGCTCTCGGCGGGGGAGTCGCTGGAGGAAACCCTCGCGTTCGCGAACGCGGTCGCGGCGACGACGACCACGGCCGAGGGCGCGATGACCGCGCTCCCGGACCGCGGGAGCGTCACGGCGTTTCGCTCCGAGCGCGATCGAAGCGAGTAACCAACGCTTTTGTCACCGCGACACACACGGCCCGCCATGCACCCACGCGCGGCGGAGTTTCGCGAACGCGCGGCCGAAGAGTACGGACTCTCGGTCGAGATCGAGGAGTTCTCCGAAGGGACGAAGACGGCCGCAGACGCCGCCGATGCGGTCGGCTGTGAGGTCGCTCAGATCGCGAGCAGCCTCGTATTCCTCGCCGACGAGGTGCCGGTCGTGGTCGTCGCGAGCGGCGCGAACCACGTCGACGAAGCCCGCATCGCGGAAGCACTTGACGCCTCGTCGGTCGCGATGGCCGACGCCGAGACGATCAGGGAAACGCTTGGCTGGTCGATCGGCGGTGTCCCGCCGATCTGCCACGAAAGCGACCCCCCAGTGCTGTTCGATCCCACGCTGACCGAGTTCGACACCGTCTGGGCCGCGGCGGGCACCCCGGAGGCGGTGTTCCCGATCGACCCCGAACGGCTGAAGCGCCTCGCAGAGGCACGAGAGTGCACCGTCGCGGCACGCCCGGAGTGAGTTGGCAACACGGTGTCGATCGATGTCGGACCCGTATTAAGAAAACAGGGATGAATAATAACTCTTTTACCGCTGTTCTCGCTTGTAGCCAGTATGGCACGTACACGAAGGGAGCTGCTGAAGCTGGGTGGGGGAGTCGTCCTGGCCGGAGCCGTCGCCGGCTGTACCGACGATGGGGAGGCGGGAGACGCCGAAGAGGAACCCGCCGACGAGGGGGCGGCCGAGGACGACCCGGCCGAGGACGATCACGAAGAGGATCACGACCACGACGACGACGAGGACGACCACGACGACGAACACGGTCACGTCGAGGTCGAGGAACTCGACATCGTCGATCACGAAACCGGCGAGGAGGTCGCGTACATCCACGGCGATCACTGGCACGGCGGACTACAAGTCCCTGTCGGCGAGACCGTCGAGTTCGGCGCGGTCTTCGTCGACGCAGAGGGCGAGGAGATCCCGTTGGGCGAGGACGAGCAGTACGAACTCAACGCCGAGGTCGCCGAGGGCGCACAGGAGGGGATCGTCGCGATCGAACCCCACGGCGACCACGTCGACGTCACCGGCGAGGAGGAAGGGCTGACCGAGGTCGTCTTCATGCTCTGGCACGACGACCACGCCGACTACGAAGCGCCCCCGATCGAGACCGAGGTCGCAGCGGAGTTCGAGGACGACCACGGTCACGATGACGACCACGAGGAAGAAGAGCACGGCCACGACGAGGAGCACGACGACCACGATGACGATGATGATCACGGTCACGACCACGATGACGACGATGATCACTGATCGGATGCTCGCGGACTGAACGCGCTCGGCTTGCCCAGTACGGGCGGCGACGCCGCCAGACATTATTAAGAATCTATTCTTAGATAATAACGCTTTTTGCACGCGAGGTCGTTGGTGTCGGTATGGATCTGACACGGCGGTCGCTGCTGGGAAGCGCGGGCGCGCTCTGTGGGGCGACCCTCGCGGGCTGTCTCAGCGATCTCGAGGGAGCAGACGGGGGAGATCGATCGGGATACGCCGCTTTCTTCGCTATCTGGGACTGGGCCGGACACGTCGGCGGGGAGGAGTTCTCTTTCGAGAACCCCGTCGAAGTCGGCGAGATGGGCCACGGCTGGGAGCCCAGCGGCGATCTGGCCCGCGAGATCGCGAGCACTGACGCCTTCGTCTATCTCGACACGCCGGAGTTCGCGTGGGCACAGGACGTCGCCGGCCAGCTCGAAAGCGACTACGACGACGTCGCGGTCATCGACGGAATGCGTGGGTTGGAGGACGAGCTGCTCCCGTGGGACGGCGAGAGCCACGACGACCACGACCACGGAGCCGAAGGCGACGACCACGAGCCCGACGCCGACCACGAGTTCGACCCCGAAAGCGTCGAGGTCGCCGAGCTCGACATCGTCGACCGGCAGACGGGCGAGGTCGCGGCCTACCTCCACGGCGATCACTGGCACGGGGGCGTGCCGGACGTTCCTCTCGAGGGAACGATCGAAGTGGGAGCCGTCTTCGAGGACGAGGAAGGACGAGTGTTGCCGCTGGGCGAGGACGAACAGTTCCAGTTCGACGCGGCGATCGCGGAGGGGGCACAGGAGATCATCGAGATCGAATCCCGCGGGGATCACGTCGAGATGACCGGCAGAGAGGAGGGTCGGACGCAGGTCGTCTTCGAACTCCTCTCCGATGGGGAGGTGATCTTCGACACCAGCGTCGACGGCCTCGGTGCCGAGGTCGTCGAGGCCGACGGGGAGATGGCTCCCGAGTTCTACGACCCGCACGTCTGGGTCGATCCCGTGCTCGCGAGCGACGTCGTCGAGACGATCGCCGCGGGGATCGCCGAGGTCGATCCGGACAACGCGGAGACCTACGAGGAGAACGCCGCGAGCTACGCCGAGGAGCTCGATCGGATACACGAGGAGTTCGAGCGGATCGTCGCCGAGGGCGAACGCGACGTGGCCGTACTCGCGGGCCACGACTCGTTTCAGTACGTCGAGCACCGCTACGGCTTCGATCTGCACACCCCGATCGGCGCCTCGCCCGACGAGTCCCCGAGCTCGGGCGACATCGCAGACACCATCGAGTTCGTCGAGGAGAACGACATCGACGTGATCCTCTATGACTACTTCGAGTCGCCGAACCTCGCGGAGACGATCGTCGAGAACAGCTCGGCGAGCGAGATCGCCGCCGTCAGCCCCGCGGAGGGGACGACGAGCGAGTGGCACGAGGAGGGGTGGGGCTGGGTCGAACAGATGCACGAAGTCACGTTGCCGGCGTTCGCGAAGGCGCTCGGGGCGGAGTGAGATGGCCCGAGCCCCCACTCGACGATACCCCCGACCCGATCGGGAGGTCGCCACGCGGCCGGTCGAAGCGTTGAACACGACGACAGCTGAACCCTCGGTGAGAGCGCCGTGAACCCGATCGTTTCGCTCGAAAACA
>JAWARX010000009.1:0-17803 GCA_038893155.1 Halalkalicoccus sp. | reverse complement strand
AGAACTCCGAGACCTTCGCCACCTCGCAGGCGGTGTCGAGCCGGGAGCGCGAAACCGTGCGGTTGCCGATCGTGAGGTTGTACTCCAGCGTGTCGTTGAAGATGTAGGGGTCCTGACGGACGATCGAGATCTTCTCGCGCCACTCGTCGACGTCGAACTCGCGGATGTCGGTGCCGTTCGCGGTGATCCGGCCCGAATGGGGCTCGTACATGCGCGCGAGCAGCGAGACGATCGTCGACTTGCCCGCCCCCGAGTGGCCCACGAACGCGACGAACTCCCCGCGCTCGACGGCAAACGAGATCTCCCGGAGGACGTCCTCCTCGCTCGTATACGAGAATCCCACGTCCTCGAAGGCGACCTCCTCGATCGACTCGGGAGGGCTCTCGCCGGGGTGGCGCTCCGTGTTGCGTTCGAGCTCGTCGAGGAAGCGCTGGGTACGAACCAGGTGGGGCAGGTCGCCCTCGAGGTTGTAGGCGTAGCTGTTCATCCGGCTGACCCGCGGAGCGAGTCGGAACATCGCGAAGAGAAAGACGCCGAGCGCGCCCAGCGAGAGCGAGGAGTACACCAGCGCGGCGTAGATCATGACGAACACCGCCGTGGCGACGATGAACTGGTAGAAGTTGTCGATCGCGGCCTCGTTGCGTTCGAGCGCGATCGAGGAGTCGGCGAACGTGTCGACCGCCCGCTCGAACACCCGGTAGATCTCGCCTTTCATGTTGAACAGCTTCACGTCGCGGACTGCTGGACGGTCTCGTTGGCGTCGGCGACGCGGGTGCCGATCTCGTAGCCGGGTTCGATCACGTACCGGACCAGAACGGTGATCGCGCCGAAGACGAGGCCGGCGGCGATCGTCAGCCCCGGCGCGAGGACGAACGCGATGACGAGATACATCACGCTCAACAGCAGCTCCTGAAACAGCTTGATGCTGTTTTTGATGACGTTGCCGACGTACTTCGTCTGGGTGATGATCGCGTTGAGGATGTCGTCGGAGCCCTCCCGATCGAAGTAGGCGGTGTCGGCGTCGAGTGCGTAATCGAAGGCGTCGGCGCGCTGATCGCGGATGTAGTTGGTCTTGAGCGAGGCCTGCAGCCACGCGACGCCGAAGCTGAGGCTGAATCGAGCGAACATCACGACCGATACCCCGACGATGACGAACTCCAGCGTGAAGGGGATCCCCAGCAGGTCGTAGGCCCCGACGAACAGCGACATGAGCATGTCGTCGCTCTCGGCGGTGGGGTCGCCCTCCGCCTGCACGAGTTCGATGATCGGGAGGATGAAACTCAGCCCGACGGCCTCCAGCAGCGCGGCGAAGAAACTCAGGACGATGATCCCCGCCGTGAGCAGGGGCTGATATCTCGCGACGCGGACGAGCGAGTCGATCTTCTCGCGTCGCCCGATGGCCTCGTCGTTCATGGGTGGAGGGAAGGGGACCGCATCTCTGTGTTCGTTCCCGACCGGCTACAAAAAACGTGCTGGTTTCGTCGTTTCCGCGGGCTCCTCGGTGCGGTCGGGATCGCGGATCAGACTCGCGAGAACGTACCCGACCGCCAGCGCGCCGAGCACCGCACCGGGGCCGTACTGAAGGAGGGTGTAGCCCTCGAACAGCTGGTGGATCGCGAAGGCGACCGCCAGCGCGAGCGCGCCGGGATCGACGCGCTCTGGAGCGAGCGCACCGTGGACCAGCGGACCGACGACCAGAAGGAGGTAGCCGGCCAGTCCGACGACGCCGACCCGGAGCGCGATCGAGAGATAGGAGTTGTGCGGGGTTCGCCCGGCCAGCCCCTCGGGGAGGTACGGTGCGATCAGGTCGTCCGTGGCGACGACGCCCGACCCGAACAGCGTCGGGCCGGCGAGCAGCGCCTCGACGCTCGCCGTCCAGAGCTCGATCCGACCCGAGGGATCGACCGGGAGAACCCCGGAGGCGATCCCGGCGATCCCCGCGAGGACGAGCGCGCACAGCCCGCCGAGCGCGAGCGAGACGTACCGCCGTCCGGCGGTTCCGACGGCGTACACCGCGATGCCGACGAGCGCGGCCAGCAGGCTCGCGCGGCTGTTCGAGAGGTAGGTTCCGAGGAGGGCGAGCGCGGCGACGAGCGCAGCAGCGACGGCCGCGGCGGGTCGCTCGCGAGCGTGCGCACGTTCGAGGGCGATCGCGCCGGCGATCGTGCCGGGAAAGGCGACCAGTCCGAGCGTGTTGGGGTTCGGGAAGACCGAGCGCAGGGCGGGGAGGGAGACGAGGCCGAGCGCCGAGACGCTCGCGTTCGTCCACGGGCGGATCTCGAACCCCGCGATCGAGTACGGCCCGACGACCAGCGACGGGAGGCCAACGGCCACGACAGTGGCCGCGATCGCGGCCACGACAGCGAGAACGCGCTCGAAGGCGAGGACCTGCGGAACGACGAACAGACAGATCCCGAGGACGATCGCCGCGAAGACCGGAAAGATCGCCAGCCCCGAACCGAACGGAATCGAAAGGCTGTGAGCGAGGAAGGGGCCGACGACCAGACAGAACCCCGCCAGATACGGCGCGAGGACGGGGGCGTTCGTCGCGGCTCCCCGCTGGGTGGCCGCGAGCGCGAGGACGGCGAGAGTCACTAGCGCGACGTCCGCCGGTCGCGAGAGCAGTGCGTCGCCGCTCACGACGAACAAGGGGAATCGAAAGGACCGCGAGAAGCGCGAGCTGGCCGGCGAGGCGGAGCGAGGTCGGCTCCTCGCGAGCGCCGCGAAGCGCGAGACCCACGCCGGCGAGCGCGAGCGCGAGTAAAACGACGTGGCCGCCCGAGACGGACAGCTCCGTCGCGGCGACCCGGACGAGGACGGCGACGAACAGCAGCGCGAACAGCCCGTCGAGAAGCCGGTCCATAGCTATCGTCGCCGGTCAGGCGACAAGAATGGGCGGGGTTTCCGGTCGGGAGCGTGGGAACGGACCGCGGCGGAATCGGCGAGCCGACCGGTCACGGGGTCCCCGACCCGGACTGCGTGACCCGAAAACTAGCTGCTGTCGACGGTGGCGATCGCGGCGAGAATCGCGAAACGGGTGGCCGGTCGGGCCGGCTCCGTCTCGGATCCGATCGGCGGGCGATACCTGATCGATGGGCGGTGCGTCGTCGTGATGTGTGCTGATCGGTGCGTCGATCGGTTCGGTCGTTCGATGCGTCGTGGAGTGGTGTGCGTGCTGTGCGGTCGGTCGGTGTGCGGTGCTTCTCGTGCGGGTACCCACCGCGAGTCGGGCGGCGGGTGCATGTGGCAGTATAGCATGCACCAATATAAATCTTTCCGACAGTTGGGCCGCGGTCGAGTCGGCCGGATCGGCGGGCGTTTTTATAATCTCGCTCGCCCACCGTGTCGACACGATGGCACGGACTCCTCTCGACCGGACGCCCGACGACCGCCTCCGGGTGCTCGACGCCGACGGCGACGTCGTCGCGCCGGAGCTGCTCCCGGACCTCCCGCCCGAGCGGCTGGTGGCGATGTACCGGGACATGCGCTTTTCGCGCCGGTTCGACGAGCGGATGATCAGCCTCCAGCGCCAGGGTCGACTGGGAACGTACTCCTCGCTCGCCGGTCAGGAGGGCGCACAGATCGGAAGCACCCACGCGCTGGCCGACGGGGACGTGATCGCCTATCAGTACCGCGAGCACGGCGCGCTCGTTTCCAGGGGACTGCCCTGGGAGTATCTCCTCTACTGGATGGGCCACGAGGCCGGCAACGCCGCGCTCGCGGACGTCGACGTGCTCCCGCTCAACATCACCATCGGCGATCACCTCCCGCACGCCGTCGGCTGGTCGTGGGCCTCGACGCTCGACGGCGACCCCACGCCGACGGTCGTCCACTTCGGGGACGGCGCCACGAGCGAGGGCGACTTCCACGAGGCGATGAATTTTGCAGGCGTCTTCGACACGCCGACGGTCTTCTTCTGTAACAACAACGGGTGGGCGATCTCGGTGCCCCGAGAGCGCCAGACGGCGAGCGAGACGCTCGCCCAGAAGGCGACCGCTTACGGCTTTTCGGGCGTGCAAGTGGACGGAATGGACCCCCTCGCCGTCTACGTCGCGACGCGTGCGGCCCGGGAGAAGGCGCTCGATCCCGACGGGGAGCCCCGGCCCACGCTGATCGAAGCCGTCCAGTACCGCTTTGGCGCGCACACGACCGCCGACGATCCTTCCGCCTACCGCGACGAGGCGGAGGTCGAACGCTGGCGCGAGCGCGACCCGATCGACCGCTTCGAGGCGTATCTCCGGGGCCGGGATTTCCTCGACGACGGGCGAATCGCCTCGATGGACGAGCGGATCGAGGAGTCGATCGCGGAGCTTGTCGACCGGGCCGAGGCGTACGAGGCCGATCCGGCGGCGATGTTCGAGCACGTCTTCGCGGAGCCGACCCCGCGCCTCGACGAGGGGCGCGAGCACCTCGACGCCCTGCGCGAACGACACGGCGACCGGGCGCTGTTGGAGTCGGAGTGAGCTACGCGCCCGCGTTCGTCTCGATAGCCCCGCGGACCTCCTCGACGAGCGCCTCGAAGTCGGTCTCGGAGCCCGACTCGACCCAGCGGTAGACGACCCGTCCCTCCTCGTCGAGGACGAACGCCGAGCGCTCGGCGACGAACAGCACGTCGTAGAAGTCCTCGCGGACGACGCCGTAGGCGCGGATCGCCTCGTGGTCGTAGTCGCTCAAGAGCGGAAAGGTAAGCCCCTCCTGGCGGATGAACTCGTTCTGGGCGAAGGGGAGGTCGGTGCTGATGCCGTAGACGCTCGCGTCGAGCTCTTCGAAGGCATCCAGCGAGTCCCGAAACGTGCAGAGCTCCTCGGTACAGCCGCTGGTAAAGGCCGCCGGGAAGAAAGCCAGGACGATCGGGCCGTCCCCGAGGCGCTCCGAGAGGGTGAACTCGCCGACGTCGTTGTACGCCTCGCCGCGGGCGATCGGGACCGTGAAATCGGGTGCGGACTCGCCTTCCTCGATCATGGTACCCCGTCCGCCGGGCGGATAGTAGTACTATCGGTCACGAGGACGGAGCCGAGTCTCGACCCGTGCGCGCGAGGATATCGACGACCGAGACGCCCTCGCCGTCGGGACCCACGACGACGGGATTGAGGTCGAGTTCGTCGATTCTCGGTCCGTGTGCGCCGACCGCGAGATCGCCCACCCGGCTCACGAGATCCGCGAGCGCGTCGCGATCGCCCGGCGGCCGCCCGCGATAGCCGCTCAAAAGAGCGCCGAGCGGGGTGTCGTCGATCGCCTCGCGGACGTCGACGGGCTCGACCGGGGGAAGCAGCGTCGCGCCCGCGTCGGGCCCGATCAGCTCGACTAGCTCGCCACCGGGCGCGACCGTCAGGACGGGACCGAAGCTCTGGTCGGTCGATATTCCTACCAAAACCTCGGTCGCCGAATCGAGTTCGACCTGCTCCTGGACGAGAACCCTCTCGATCGGGATCTCAGCCGGATCGTCGGCCACGTACTCGCGGGCGTTCGCCACGACCTCGCGGTAGCGTTCGGCCGCCCGCTCGGGGGAAACGCCGACCGCGACCGCACCCGCGTCGCTGCGGTGGGGCAGCTCCCGCGAATCGACCTTCAGGACGACCGGCCCGCCGATCGCCTCGGCGTGGGCCGTCGCTTCCTCCGGACTCCCCGCGAGGCGCGTCTCGACCGGCTCGATCCCGACCGCCCCGAGCAGGTCGCTCGCCTCCCGCCAGGTCAACACCCGGTCGGCAGGCACCGACGGCGTCTCGACGTCCGGCGTGTCGGTGAGCGCCCGTCCCGGTGGACGGCCCGCACGCTCGGCGAACCCGACCAGCGAGGAAAGGGCGTCCAGACACCGGCCGGGGTCGTAGTACAGCGGCGTTTCCTTTCGAACTCGCTCGTAGGGGAGCGGCGGGTCGCTGCCATCGCTCTCCTTTCGCCCGGTCCAGAGGAAGAGCACGGGATCGTCGGCCATCTCGCGCACCTCGAGCATGGCCTCGGCGATCGACTCGGCGCGCTCGCCGACCGCGGGAAGCCCGATCGCGAAGACGTATGCGTCGAAGGCGTCGTCGGCAAGGAGGACCTCGGCGATCTCGGGGAGGACGTCCGCGCCGTACCCTCGAATGTCGGCGGGGTTGTGCATCTCGCCGAAGGTGAGGAGATCCTCCATCTCCAGCAGCGCCCGCTCGGTCTCGCCCGAAAGCGGCGGCAGCGAGAGCCCGCGTTCGTCCGCCAGATCCGCAAGCAGGCTCGCGAGCCCGCCGCTGGTCGAGGCGATACAGACGTTCGCGCTCGTCGGCGGGTCGAAGGCGGTGTGGACCCGCGATCTGCCGAGAAGATCCGGAATGTCCGACACCCGTTCGATCCCGGCCCGTTCGAAGGCCGCGTCCCAGGCGGCGACGTCGCCGGTCACCGAGCCCGTATGCGAGAGCGACGCCTGCCGTGCGACGGCCGAGCGCCCGACCTTCGTCGCGAGCACGGGCGTCCCCTCTCGTACTGCCTCGCTCGCGACGTCGACGAACCGCCGGGGCTCGTCGACCCCCTCGATGTACGCACAGATCGCCTCGCACCGCTCGGAGGCGGCCATGAACGCGACGTAGTCGGCCATCGAGAGGGCGGCCTCGTTGCCGGTCGCGACGATATAGGAAAAGTCGATCTCCTCGTCTGCGGCCCGCTCGTAGAAGGTGGTAAAGGCGAGCGCGCCCGACTGGCTCACCAGTCCAATGGAGCCCTTCCCGGGTTTCCGCGAGCAGGTCGAGGTGATCACCGTCTCGTCGTGGGTGTTCGCGAGCCCGATCGTGTTCGGCCCGCAGATCGCCATCCCGTACTCCCCGGCGATCTCGCCCAGTCGCTCTTCGAGGGCCGCGCCCTCCGCGTCGGCCTCGCCGAAGCCGGCGGTGATGACCAGCGCGCTCGGGACGCCCATCTCGGCGGCGTCCGTGAGGACTCCGAGGACGTACTCCCGGGGGACGCTCACGACGACGAGATCGACGGTCGGTACGTCCGCGATCGAGTCGTGAGACGGCTCGCCCCACAGTTCCTCGCGGCCCGGGTTGACGTAGTAGACATCGCCGTCGTAGCCGTATTCATGGAGATTTTCGACCAGGTTCGAGGCGTACCACGAGTCGGGGCTCGCACCGACGACGGCGATCGACTCCGGCGCGAACAGCGCGTCCATGGCGTCGCGGTCCATACCCGACCGACCGAATCCGCGAGTATAACTCCTCGCCCGCGGGTCGGCTCACTCGAGCCACGAGACGAACGGCGTGCCCGAGGCCGCCCGACGGACGTACGCGCGCTGGGCCCCCTCGACGGCGCTCGCGAGGTCGACGCCGTCGGCGAGCCGCTCGCGGACCCGGTCGCGCTTCCAGAGCGCCGGCGTCGCCCGTTCGCGCCACCGCCCCTCGACGGGCGCGAGCAGGCCGTCGATCCGGTCGGGGGCGAACCCCCTGTCCCGGAGTCCCTCGCGGGCGAGCGCGAACAGGTCCGCGTAGAGCCGGTCGAAGTCGCTCGTCCGCTCGCCCTCGCGGGAGATCCACGCGAGGTCGGCGTCGATTCCCCGATCGGCGGCGGCGTAAAACGACTCGCGGGCGTCGACCCACGGCAGGTCGAGCAGTGGGTGGTCGGTGGTGACGATCCCGTGGAGCAGGCCGGCGACGAGCGCCTGAAACCCGATCGTGTCAGCGACCGTCGGCTGGGCGGGCAGCGGGCGGTACTCCAGTCGCAGCCCGTCGGGACCGAGGATCGGGCGCACCCAGCGCCAGTAGGTCCCCTGTTTGTGCAGCAGCTCCCAGTGCTCGGCGACGAAGTCGCCCTCGTCGTCCTCTTCGAACCACTCGGAGAGACACGGGACACACCGCCGGTCGGCGAGCAGCCGATCGAGCACGTCGGTCGGGGAATCGAGATCGCGCGGGAAGCGGACCTTTCCCGGCTCGCGGACGTTCATCGCCTCGAAGACCGGAACCCGGAGTTCGGCCGGCCCGCCGAGAACCGTTCGGGGATCGGGGTCGTCGTAGAGGACGACGGGCAGGAACGGCGAGTTCGTCGCGAGCGCGAGGACCGGCCCGGCCGTGCGAAGGGCCGCGTCGTAGTACCGCGGGAACGCCGCCGTGGGAACCTGCAGGTGGATCTGCATCGAGGTCGTAAGCGACTCGACGAGGATCGTCGGGAACCGCCGGGAACAGCCCGGAACGTCGAGTTCGACCGGGCCCGCCGAGACGATGTCGGCGTCGAGCGCGTAGTACCGGCCCGCCGGCGACATGTTCGGCGAGACGAGCCGCCCGTCGACCTCGTGGCGGTCGGTCAGGTACGCGAGAGCGCCCTCGGGCGGTTCGATCGTCCACATCCCGTCGGTCACGAAGCCGAGATCCGCCCCTGCGAGCGCGCGCCGGAGCGCGCCGAGACGCTCCGCGAGCGTCCCCGCCTGTGCGTCGAGCCCCGCGGGATCGAACGCCGTCGGCGGGGTGTTCAGCTCCGCGTTGTGCCGCCCGAGTTCGCGCTCACAGAACGGGCCGAACGCCGACTCGGGGACGGCAGCGATCCGCCCCCGGCCGTCGACGGCGTAGCCCTCGAGTTCGAGGCCGAGCGAGAAATCGCCGTCGAGCCGGCCCGACTTGAGCGCCCCGCGAGCCCGCCCGGCCTGCCGTTCGACCCGACGGTCGAACTCGGCTCCGACCTCCTCCGAGCGCGTCCGGCGGACGAACTCCATGGGCTCCATACCGCTCTTCCGAGGGGCGGGGTAGTGATAGCTGTTAGCATAATCTTGTGGGAGCGGGAGCCGTGGCTCACCGCTCCCGGACGAGCAGCCACAGCGAACACAGGAAGGCGACCGCGACCGCGACCGCGACGATGGCGAAGGCGATTCGGTAGCCGAACTCGGTGTAGGCGACCGTCCCGCCGACGACGTCGCCGGTTCGGTACGCGTCGAGGGCCGCACCCATCGCCGTCGGAAAGACCGTCGCGCCGACGAATCCGGCGGTGTTGACCGTGGCGGTCGCGACGCCGCTGGCTTCCGCGGGGTAGCGCTCTTTGATCACCGACAGGGCGAGCACCGACGATCCGACGAGAAAGCCGCTCGCGAAGTAGATTCCCGCGACGACGAAAAGCGGCGGCCGGCCGAGAACGGGGATGATCGCCAGCGCGAGCGCGAACAGCCCGAGACCGGCGGCCATCGGGAGGAGTCGGCGTTCAATCCGATCCGAGAGCCAGCCGATCGCCGGCGGGCCGACCAGCAGGCCGACCGATCCGAGAAGGGTGTAGTACGAGGCGGTCGTCACGTCGAGACCGTAGACCACCACGAGATACGGCACGCCCCACAGCCCGATCAGCGTCAGGACCGTCCCCATGCCCGAGAAGAACACGATAGAAAGGAGCCACTGCCCGCGGTCGGTCGCGAGCTCGCGGAGGTAGGCGGCGGTGCCCGAAAGCGTCACCGAGGCGCGCTCGGGAACCCCCTCGATCGGTTCGAGACCGGCGTCCGCGGGGGAGTTGCGTGCGAGCGCGAAGACTGCGACGCCCGCGAGAAGCCCGACGGCGGCGAGGCCCAGGACCGCCTCGCGCCAGCCGATCGTCGCCGCCGCGATCGCGAGCGGCGTCGTCGCGAGGATCGCACCCAGCCCGGCGACGCCCGCCGTCAACCCCGTCATCGTTCCGAACTCGTCGGTGCGATACCAGTTCGCACAGAACCGGAGGATCGAGACGAAGATCACGCCGCTGCCGAGCCCGACGAGCGCCCGGGCGAGCAGCGCCACGAAGTAGCTCTCGCCGAGCGCGAAGCCGACCGCGCCGACGCTGAGGACGATCGCGCCGGCAGAGCCGACGTGTCGCGGGCCGACCCGGTCCGCGAGCACGCCCGTGGGGATCTGAATCAGCGCGTAGACGAGGAAAAACGAGGCGTGAAGCGTTCCCAGCTGTGCGGCGGAGATCGCGAAATCCACAGTGAGACGCTCAGAGAGGACCGCCGTCGAGAGCCGATGGAGGTTCACGAGCAGGAAGACGGTCGCCAGCGCACCCCACGCCAGCCACCGCCGCTTCGTGGGATCCGAGAGGACGTTCACCACCGGCAGGTGTCCCGGATCGGTCCTAAGCGTTGGGAAGGGGGTGATCGAGGCCGGCTTCGAACCGAACTACCCGTTGCCGGTGAGCCGGGCCGTGAGTACCGGTTCGCCCTCGCTCCCCTGCGAGCGTAAGCAGTTGAGACACGGACGGAACCGAAGCGGCTCGCCGCAGTTCCGACAGTGGCCCCGGGGATACGTCGTCATTGTCACACCGACGTCGGCTATGCGTCCGACTTACTTAATATTTTATACTATTTTAATGAAGAAAATTCGAGAGTCGGACAGGCCGTCAGTCGAGACGGAACAGTCGGAACGTATCGCGTTTCAGCTCCGTCGAGCGGACGTGGGTGAACCCCCGGTCGCGAAACACCCGTTGCCAGTCGCGATAGAAGAGCGGAAACTCGTCGTTGACGTAGTTCACCGACCCCGGATCGTCGCTCTCGTTCTCGACGGTGATCAGGAAGTCGTTCGTGGTGCGGGCGATCTCGTCGAACACCCACTCGTTCTCGGGGTGGACGTGCTGGAGGGTCTCGACCGAGTAGATCACGTCGAACCGGTCCTTTTCGAACTTTCCGAGCGCGCTCTCGATGGCGTCGAGATGGAACGTCCCGACGGCGGCGAGATCCGGGTAGTGCTCTTTCATGACCCCCAGTGCGTCGGGGTTGAGCTCGATTCCGGAGAGGTCCTCGTAGCCCCGGTCGGCGAGCAAGGCGAGGTGTCGACCCGAGCTACAGCCCAGTTCGAGGATGGCGGGCTCCGAGCCGGCGAGCGAATCGATCGCATCGCCGATCCGCTCGCTGGCCTCGTCGGGCCCGCGGTGGGCGTAGTACGTCGGGGAGAACTCTCCGGAGCGTGCTGCCCACTCCCGGTGGACGTCGTTCGGGTTCACTTCTCGTTCGAGGGGCCCGAGACGGAAAGCGACAGCGGGTCGCCGACCACCTATCCGAGGAGTTCCTCGGCGAGGGTGGCGTGGGACCACCGCGCCGCCTCGGGGCCGAGGTCGGTGACGGTGGCGAGCGGTTCGCCGTCGCGCCAGACGGTCGCCGTGTACGTCATCCGGTCGTCGTTGATCCGGAGCCGGAAGGCGTCGCCCTCGTAGGAGAACTCCCGGGAGTGCGTGTAGCACCCCGGTGCGTCCTCGCTCGAACTCATGTCACATATACAATATCTAAAATATATAAATATTTCTATAATAACTGGAATGTGTCAGTTCAGGACGGGCGACTCAGACGTGTGGTTTCGCGACGAGTTCCTCGAACGGCTGGGCCGCGAGCCACCGACAGAGCTCACAGAGCTGGTCGGTCGCGGCCTCGAACAGCCGTTCGCCCTTCTCGGCGGTCGCGTCGCGCTGGTCGCCGAACACCCCGTTCTCGGAGTTGTCGATGCAGTCGTAGAACACGCGTGCGCCGTTCTGATGGGACTCGTCGGTCGGGAACGTCGCCCCACCTTCGCAAGCCTCCTCCAAGCGATCCTCGTGGACCAGTTCGCCCGCGAGGTGCTGGATCATCGCGGTCTCCTTGGGGCCGCCGTGTGGCCCGTTCCGCTCGAAGAGATCGGAGACGAGCGTCGGGATGCTTTCGTCCCACATCCACTCGATCGCGTAGGCTTCCTCCCGGTCGTGGAGCCGACGGCCGACCTCCCGGAGGTGCGCGACGTTGCCGCCGTGGGCGTTGACGAAGATCACCCGGTCGATCCCGTGGTACGTGAGGTTCGAGACGAGGCTCTCGACGTAATCGCGAAAGACGGGCGCGTCGACCCACATCGTCCCGTGGAACTGGCGGTGGTGGGGGCTGACGCCGACGTGTACGGTAGGTGTACGGAGGTAGCCGGTCCGTTCTGCCGCGGCGCGCGCGAGCGACTCGGCGATGATGTGGTCCGTTCCCTCCGGGAGGTGCGGGCCGTGCTGTTCGGTCGAGCCGAGCGGGACGAGCGCGAGCGATTCGGTCTCGAAGTAGCCCTCGAGATCCGGCCACGCGGTGGCTGCAAGTTCCATACCGCCCGTTTCTGCGAAACGATCTTGAACGTACCCACTCGGTTCGATCCGGCACCACCTATATAAAACAGGGCCGAGAACTGGCGGTATGGTTCAGCTCACCACCGCAATGGACGCCCTCGTACCGCTGCAGTTCTCCGGAGAGTTCCTCCAGTACGCGATCGTGTTTTTCGTCCTCGCGATCATCGCCGCCGCGGTCGGCGCACGCGGCGTCGCCGGGATCTCGATGGAGATCGCCCGCATCTTCATCATCGTCTTCATCATCCTCGCGATCGTCTCGCTGCTGCTGTAGATCGAAACCGCCAGTAGCCGCCGGTCCGTCGGTTCGCCGATGACGGTTCTACTGACGGGTTACGAACCCTTCGGAGAGCACACGAACAACCCCAGCGAGACGCTCGCGCGTGACCTCGACGGCGAGCGGGTCAGCGGCCGCGAGGTCGTCGGGCGCGTCCTCCCCGTCGAGTTCGGACGCGCCGGAAAAGCGCTCGAAACGGCGATCGACGAGATCGACCCCGAACTCGTCCTCTCGACCGGTCTCGCGGCCGGCAGGAGCACCGTCAGCGTCGAGCGCGTCGCGATCAACGTCACCGAAGCGGGCGAGACGCCCGACAACGCCGGAGAGACACCGAGAAACGAGCGAATCGCACCCGACGGCCCGGACGCCTACCTCGCGACGGTCCCCGTCGTCGAGTGGGTCGAAACCCTGCTGGAAGCGGGCATCCCCGCCCGCGTCTCGAACACCGCCGGAACCCACTGCTGTAACCACGCGCTGTACACGGCGCGCCGATACACCGACGCTCCGGCCGGATTCGTCCACCTCCCGCTCACCCCCGAGATGGCCGCAGAACGCGAATCGACGCGGGCGGCGGCGGGCGGCGGGGCGATCCCGCCGAGCATGCCGCTTGACCTCCAGCGCCGGGCCGTCGAGCGACTGCTCGACGAATAGAGCGACGACGCCGGGTGCGTTGGCGACAGTTCGCTACACCTCGCACGACGCGAAAACGGCTGTCTCGCTGTAATATTCGATGAATCGCTTGTAGTTGATATTAGCTACCAAAATAGAAACACTAACAAACTAGTCACTAGAATGTCATGAATACTATTATAGGGTCCGGGGCCGAAGCGCGACTACCGGAGATCTGTCAGAGGCACTAGGGTGGAATGCACTCTCCGGCCGGTAGTTCTCCGTTTTTCGGTATCCGCCGACTGTGACGGCGCCGAATCCGTCGTTCGAAGAGGTCGCGTCGAGCCGCGCGACTCGCGACTGTGCTCGCATGGAAAACGTGGGCCGACGCGGATTTGAACCGCGGACCTCCCGGTTATCAGCCGAGCGCTCAACCTGACTGAGCTATCGGCCCGAACGCGTCTATCCCTTCCCCCGTGTGCTGTTTAAGGGTTTCTCTTTTCCCTACGAGCCCTCGCCGTCGCGGACGTCGTAGCTCTCGGAGCCGAGATCGACTGTCTCCTCGTCGTCGGCGTGCGGAAAGCCGTACGTGTAGACGTCCCCGGTGACGAACCCGCCCGTCTTCTTCTCGACGTACGGGCGGATCACGACCTTCTTCAGCAGCCCACGCAGGGCGTAACGACTCGGCGGCAGGACGAACAGGAAGCCGATCGCATCGGTCACCAATCCGGGGGTGAGCAACAGCGCGCCCGCCGCGATCAGAAAGCCCCCGTCGAGCAGCTCGTCCGTCGGGGCCCGCCCCTCGGCGAGCGCACGCTGGAAACGCCGCACGGTGTGGCGGCCCTCCGCGCGGACGAACAGCGTCCCCAACAGCGCCGTCAGCACGACGAGCAGTACCGTCACCGGCCACGACAGCCAGTCGGCGACGACGATCAGGAAGATCGCGTCGACGAGGGGAACGAGTAACAACACCGCCAGCAGGCGCTTCCACATACCCGTCCGTACCGGACCCGCACGCAAAACGTTTTAGGTTGCGCTCAGCGGGGCGGCGGGCGCGCCGTCGCTTTCAGCTCCGTCGCCAGCATCGCGTTGGCGTACGCACGAGCTTCGCGTCGCCACGGCGCGGCGACCCCCGGCGTGTGTGCGAGCAGTTCGCCGACCTCGCGACCCTCGATCGCGAACGAAGCGCTTCGCCCGTCGGGGTCCGCCACGGAGATCGACGAGAGCCTGCCGTGTCGCCGCGTGACGTTCGAGACATACATATACTCCTTGCAGATGCGTGTACTTCTGCCTATATCAGTATGTCGATTAGTCAATAGAGGAGAAAAATAAGCGAATCGGGAGTGTGGAGAAATCGGTCGGGGAGGCGTCGACCGGAGGGCCTTAACGCGCGCCGGCCCTACCGGCGGGCATGGACGACCCCGCGAGCGCGACCGGGAGCGGCTGGCACGCATGGGAGGAGGGGTTGGCACTCGCGCGCGAGCGCGAGCAACCGGTCGTCGCCTTCCTCACGGCGAGCTGGTGTGGCGAGTGCTCGGAGATGGAACGGACGGTGTTCGGAAACCCCCAGATCCGGGCGAACCTCGGGGAGTTCGTCCAGATCAGGGTCGACGCCGATCGCCGCCCGCGCGTGCGCGATCGCTACAACATGGGCGGGTTCCCCTCGGTCGTGTTCTGCACGCCGGACGGACGGATCCTCACGGGCGCGACGCGGATGGGCGTCGAGGGGCTTCGTAGCGTCCTCGAACGGGTTCGAGAAGTGTGGACCGACCGGAGTGAGGAGGTCGGGCGCGTACCCCGTGCGCTCCGGGAGGGCGAGCCGCCCGCGGGCGACCTCGACGGGCGGATCGAACGCCGGATGGCCGGCCAGCTCGAAGCGAGCTTCGACGCCCAGTACGGCGGGTGGGGGGAGAGCCCGAAGTTCCCGCTTCCCCGGACCGTCGAGTTCGCGCTGAAACGCGACCGCGAGGCGGCCCGAAGGACCCTCGAAGCGATCCGCACCCACCTGTTCGACGACTACGAGGGCGGTTTTTTCAGGTACGCTGCGAACCGCGACTGGAGCGCCATCGCTCACGAGAAGCTCGCCGACGAGAACGCCGCGCTCACTCGGGCCTTCGCGAACGCCTATCTCGCGACCGGCGAGGAGGGGTATCGCGAAACCGCCCGACGCGGCGTCGAGTTCCTGACGACGACGCTCTGGACGGGCGAGGCGGTCGGTGCGAGCCAGGCGGCCGGCCCGGACGACACCTACGGCGCGCCCGAAGAGCGGACCGATCCGCCGGTCGACGAAACCGTCTATGCGGGCCACAACGGCCTCGCGATCGACGCGCTGTTGACCTACCACGCCTACACCGACGACGCGGACGCGAGGCGCTTTGCCGAGCGCGCGCTCGCGGCCCTCGATGAGCTGATCGACGCGGGCAGCGTCGCCCACTGTGCGGGCGGCGAGCGCGACGTCCTGAGCGATCAGGCGCGCGTCCTCCAAGCCACGACGACCGCCCACGAGGTCCTCGGGAGCGAGGCGGCGCTCGCGAGCGCACGCGAGGTCGCGGACCACACGATCGAGCGGCTCCGGGCCGACGACGGCACGTTTCACGACGGGCCACGCGAGGGCGAGGGGCTGCTCTCGTATCCGCTCAGCCCGCTGGATACGACCGCCGAGCTCGCCGACGCGCTCTGTGATCTCTCGGTTCTGGCCGACGAAGAGCGCTACCGCGAGGTCGCCCGCGATTCGCTCGCTGCGTTCGCGGGCGCGAGCGACCGAATCGGACCCGAACTCGCGGTCTATGCGACGGCCGCCGCGCGGCTCGTCGAAGCCCCGCTCGTGATCCGCGTCGGCGAGCCGGCCGGCTCTGACCTCCACCGTGCGGCACTGCGGATCGCCGACCACGAGGCGGTCGTCGTCCCCGCGTCCGACTGTACGGGCGCGCTCGCGAGCCACGGCGGACGCGAGAGCGAACCGGCGACGACGCCGGCCGATCTCGAACGTGTGGTGCGCGCACTCGCGACGGACTGACCCGGATAGAAACGTCCGACGGGTTTATCAGGATGCGTTCGGAGGGTGAGCTATGGCCAGCCTCAGGGACCTCGGTCTCTCGGAGTACGAGGCGCGCGTCTATCGCACCCTGCTCCGGACGGGCCCGACAACCGCAAAGGAGTTGTCGCGGGCGAGCGACGTGCCGATGGGGCGGATCTACGACGTGCTGAACAGCATCGAGGGCAACAGCCTCGTACGGAGCCAGACGGCGAGCCGACCGAAGAAGTACGTCGCCGTCGAGCCCGAAACCGCACTGGACCGGCTGTTGGAGGACAAACGCCGGGAGGCAGCCGAGACCATCAACCGGTACAAGGAGATCGTCGGAGAGCTGAGCGACGAGCTCGAATCGGCCGAACCGGTCGAAGAGCAGTTCTGGACGGCCGCGGTGGGAGACGACGAGACGGTCGACCTCCTGCTCGAACGGCTGGCGGCGGCCGACGAGTCGATCGTCATGGTCGTCGCGAACCGCTCGCCGCAGTTCGAGTTCGACGCGGTCGGCGACGTGGTGACCGAGCGGTTGGAGGACGCCGTCGACCGGGGCGTCGAGGTGAGCGTGCTGATGACGCCCGGCGTCGTCGACAGCCTCCCCGAGAGCGTCGGCGAGCGCTACCGGGCGCGGCTGTCCGAGCATCCCGCGTTTTCGGTGCGTACGGCCGAGAAGCTGGATGGGACGTTCAACCTGATCGACGGCACGGAGGTCGTGTTGCAGGTGTCGAACCCGCTTCGCTCCGGCGAGGTCTTCGCCGTGATCGACCTGAAGGACCCGACGTTCGCGAGCGAGATCCACGAGGAGTTCGTCCCGCGCTGGGAGGAGGCGGACCCCCTCTCGTTTTGATCGTGGCCCGCCGAGAGGGCGTATGGAAGAGCCGAGCGACACGACGCCGGACCGGGGCGAAAAGACCACGCGGGAGATCTGCGAGCAGTGCGGCGAGGTCCTCGGTCCGATGGAGTGGACGACCGTAGAGGACGAGCCGGGCTACGAGTCGGCGCTGCATTTCTGTGACGAAGGCTGTCTGGAGGCGTGGCGCGCGAGCCAGTAACGACGCCTTTGTATCCGCCCCGTTCGAAGATCGGGTGATGGACGCGCCGCTGTGGACCGAGACGCACGCCCCGGAGATCGCGGAGCTTCCACAGGACGAGCTACGACGGTACCTCTCGCGGGCGGCCGAGGAGCCGATCAACCTCGTGCTGTACGGGCCGAGGGGGGCCGGGAAGACCGCCGCGGTGCGCGCGCTCGCCCGCGAGGCCCACGGTTCGGAACACGACCTCGTGGAGATCAACGTCGCCGACTTCTTTTCGATGACCAAAAAGGAGATCGGCGAGGACCCTCGGTTTGCCCCCTTCATCACGCCCAAGCGCCGCCGCGAGACCTCGAAGGCGGGGCTGATCAACCACGTCCTGAAGGAGTCCGCGAGTTACGCGCCGGTCTCGGGTGCGTACAAGACGATCCTGCTCGACAACGCCGAATCGATCCGCGAGGACTTCCAGCAGGCGCTGAGACGGGTGATGGAACGCCACCACGAGACCGCCCAGTTCGTCGTCACGACCCGCCGGCCCTCGGCGCTGATCGCGCCGATCGTCTCGCGGTGCTTTCCCGTTCCGGTACCCGCGCCGACCACCGCCGAGACCGTCGGGATCCTCGAAGAGATCGCGGAACGCGAGGGCGTCGAGCACGACGAAGAGGGGCTCGAGTACGTCGCGAGCTACGCCGAGGGCGACCTCCGAAAGGCGATCCTCGGTGCGCAGACGACCGCCGAGACCGAGGGCGCGATCACGATGGAGAGCGCCTACGAGGCACTCTCGGGGATCGACGTCGACGATCGAGTCGAGGAGATGCTCGTCGCGGCAGAAAACGG
>JAWARX010000008.1:0-18911 GCA_038893155.1 Halalkalicoccus sp. | reverse complement strand
CGCGGACGCCGAAGTGACGGGCGTCTACGTCGATCCGTCCGCCGCTCGGCAAGGCATCGGATCGACCCTTCTCGCGGATCTCGAACGCTACGGACGCGAGCGAGGCGTCCGAACTCTTGCCCTCTCGGCCTCACTCAACGCGGTCCCGTTCTACCAGGCTCACGGCTACGAACGTGTTCGGGAGTATCGCCACGAGTTCTCTAATCACGAATCGACTGGCGTGGAAGGCATCGTCGTCGAGATGGCGACGCGGCTGTAGCCCACGCTTATTTCTATCCCGTCCGGGATCCGACCATGGACATCGACTACGAAAACCGAACCCGTGCCTGCCGGCGTGCGCTCTCTTCTGGCGAGTGTCTCGTCTGCTTTCCGGGGCCGAACCTCCGGTATCTCACCGGCGTTCGCGACGAGCCGATGGAGCGTCACCTCCTGTTGTTCGTCCCCCGCGACGGCGAACCGGTCTTTCTCGCGCCGGCGATGTACGCCGGACAGCTCGCCGACACCCACGTCGCCGACGTGCGACTCTGGGATGACGGCGAGGACCCCCGCGAGTACCTGCATCGGATCCTCGCCACGATCGACCCGGATCGCCTGCTCGTCGGCGACCGGCTGTGGGCGCGCTTCACGCAGGACCTTCGTGCCGTTATCGACGCCGAGTTCGGGCTCGCAAGCGAGGTGCTGGCCGATCTGCGGATCACGAAGGACGACGCGGAACTCGACGCGATCCGCCGGGCGAGCGCGCTGGCGGATCGCGTGAGCGAGGACGTTCGAGATCTGGATTTCACCGGGTGGACCGAACGCGACCTGGCCCGCGAGATAGACTCGCGGCTGGCCGAGGCCGGCGGCGAGGGCCCCGCCTTCGAGACGATCGTCGCCGCGGGCGAGAACGGCGCGCGCCCGCACCACCGCCACGGCGAGCGGGCAATCGAGGAGGGCGATCCGGTCGTGCTCGATTTCGGAACCCGCCTCGACGGTTATCCGAGCGACCAGACCCGCACCCACGTCGTTTCGGGCGAGCCGCCCGAGGGGTTCGAAGCGGTCCACGAGGCGGTTCGCGAGGCCCAGCAAGCGGCAGTCGAGGCGGTCGAACCCGGCGTCCGAGCGGAGGAAGTCGACCGCGCCGCACGGGAGGTCATCGAGCGGGCGGGTTACGGCGAGGCATTCACGCATAGAACGGGCCACGGGGTCGGTATCGAGGTTCACGAGCCGCCGTACATCGTCGACGGGAATTCGAGAGCACTCGAAGAGGGAATGGTCTTCAGCGTCGAGCCCGGAATCTATCTGGAGGGCGAGTTCGGTGTCCGGATCGAGGACCTGGTCGTCGTCACCGAGACGGGCTGCGAGCGCCTCAACGACTCCCCGAGGGGCTGGCGCTGACGACGATCACCCGCAGGTCGTTGACGTTCGTCCCCGTCGGCCCCGTTTCGATGATCGCGCCTTGCTCTTCGAGGTAGGGATAGGCGTCGTTCTCGGCGAGCGCGGCCCGCGCCGTCTGGGAATTCGAAACCGTCTCGCCGTCGACGACCGCGCCGGCGGCCTCGCTCGCCCCGTCGATTCCATCCGTATCGACCGCGGCGAGCGCGACTCCCTCACTTCCCCGGAGTTCGAGCGCCGCAGAGAGCGCGAACTCCTGGTTCGGTCCGCCCGTACCGTCGCCCCGGATGGTCACGGTCGTCTCGCCGCCCGAGCAGATCACTGCGGGAGGCTCTACGGGATTGCCCGTTCGCCGTACCTCCTCTGCGATCGCGACGTGGGTTTTGGCGGCCTCGCGGGCCTCCCCGCGCACGCTGGAGGAGAGAACTACCGAACTGTAGCCCCGCTCGTCCGCGAGTTCGGCGATCGCTTCGAGCGAACCGAAGCCGTCGGCGATCACGTGGTTGTCCACCCGGTCGAAGGCGGGATCGCCCTCGGCCGGGGTTTCGGCGATCTCCCCGCGTGCGCCCCGTTCGAGGCGATCGGCGATTTCGGCGGGCGGGTCGATCCCGTAGCGGTCGAGCACTTCCCGAGCCTCGGCGAACGTCGTCGCGTCGGGCGCGGTCGGCCCGCTCGCAATGGTACTCAAATCGTTGCCGATCACGTCGCTGACGATCAGCGAGATCACTCGGGCTGGCGCGGCCCGCCGGGCCAACCCGCCGCCCTTGAACGCGGAACAGTGCTTGCGGACGGCGTTGATCTCGCCGATCTCCGCGCCGCTTTCGAGCAGCGCCTCGGTCACCGCCTGCAGCGCCGAAAGCGAGACGCCCGCCGCGGGCGCGGGCATCAGCGCGCTGCCGCCGCCCGAGATCAGCACGATCGCGAGGGCGTCCCCGTCGATTTCGTCGGCCAGATCGAGCATTGCCCGGGTCGAGTCGACCCCGCGCTCGGAGGGGACGGGGTGATCGCCGGCCAGTACGTCGATCCGGTCGGTCTCCTCGGGGGCGTCGGTGACGACGACGCCCCTCGAAATCCGCTCGTCCAGCACGCCCTCGATCGCGCTCGCCATTCGCCCGCCCGCGTTGCCCCCGCCGAGGACCACGATCTCGCTGTACTCGCCGAGGTCGTAGTTTGCTTCGCCGACGGCGAGACGGTCGCCCTCCACCCGTACCGCCTCGCGGATCGCCCGCTCGGGGTCGCCGGCCTCGATCCCCGCCTCGATACACGCCAGTGCGAGCTCTCGTTCGGGCGATCCCGCCAGCCGCTCGCGATCGTGGATCATCCGGCGATCTTCAGCGCGAGTTTGAACGCCGTATCCCGAAGCGAGTCCGGAAGCAGGCGGGCGAACGAGCCCAGCTTCGCCGCTCGTCCCACGGGATAGCGGGCGTTCGGTTTCGTCGCGCTCGCGGCGTGGACGATCCAGTCCGCGACTTCATCCGGGTGGATCGCTCCGGGGCCGTCGCCGCCGATCGCGTTCGTGTCGTCGATCACGCTGTAGATGTCGCTGTACTCCGGCGAGCGCGGGATGTCGTTCGCCGACTCGGTCGCCCGGTTCGAAAACTGCGTTTTCACCGGACCGGGTTCGACGAGCACGACGTCGACGCCGAAGCGGCTCGCCTCGACCCTGAGGGAATCGGTCATCGATTCCAGCGCGGCCTTCGACCCGCAGTAGATTCCGCCGCCGGGGAAGGCGACCCGGCCCGCGAGACTGGAGACGTTGACGATGGTGCCGCCCCCGCGTTCGCGCATGTGGGGCAAGACTTCTCGAACCAGGCGGTGGGGTCCGTAGACGTTCGTGTCGAACTGCTTTTCGACGGCGTTTACAGGGATATCCTCGACCGGGCCGAGCTGGCCGTAGCCGGCGTTGTTCACCAGACAGTCGATTCTCCCGGTTTCCGCTACGATCCGCTCGATCACCGATTGTATCTGGATGTCGTTCGTCACGTCGAGTTCGGCCGTCTCACAGCCGAGTTCGGCGAGATCCGCGATATCACCGGGGTTGCGTGCGGTGGCGTAGACGGTCCACTCCTCTTCGAGGAACTGCCGTGCCGTCGCGCGGCCGATCCCCGACGAACAGCCCGTGATACAAACGGTCTTCTCCATGGGCCGACAGTCGGCCGCCGGGGTGTTAACTGTTGTACTCTGTTCGGGCGAACCCTTTTCTCGCCCACTCGCGTCCGTTCGAGCGGATGCGAACCGAGCGATTCCAGCGGCGACTCGACGAGGAGTACGCAGCGGGGTGGCGGGTCGTCCGCGACGGCGAGACCCGCGTGGTCCTCAAGAAACCCCAGTACGGCTCGGCGTGGCTCCACGCGACGATCGCCCTCCTTACCGTTTGGTTCACCTTCGGGATCGGAAACCTGCTGTACGCGCTGTACGCCTATCTCAACTCGCCGACGAAGCTACTGACCGAAGACGACTGTTTCGCCGACCCGGATCCCGACGCCGACGCGCTGACCGTGTTGCGCCAGCGCTACGCCCGCGGCGAGATAAGCGATGAAGAGTTCGACCACCGCCTCGACCGGTTGCTCGGAAGCGATCTCGACCGACGACGCGAGCGGACCACCGATCGCAACCGCTACTGATCGGTCGTCATCGACGCGCCTCGTCGGAGAGTTCGCCGGCATAGGCGTCGGCCAGCCGGATCGGCTCGGGGAGTTTGTACCCCGTACAGTGGGCGACTGCGAGCGAGGCGGCCGTCTCCGTGCCGACGCGGTGGCCCGGGCTCACGTAGAGGGGATTGATGTACCGCGACCCGCCGTCGTACTGGCGGGTCTGGACCGCGTAGCCGATGACGGTTCCGTCCTCAGCTTCGACCCGTCCGTCCGCGAGGATCGGCACCCGTGTGCCCTCTGCGAAGGGCTCTTCCGGCGGGTTGCTCGGTCGGCCACACAGCAGGCGCTTTGCGACGCCGACGCTCGGCAGATCGAGCGCGACGCCCATGTGGGTCGCAAGCCCCGCCTGCCGGAAGTGGATCCGCCCGCTGCCGTCGAACAGCGCCAGATCCGGCTCACACGTCAGGTTCTCGAAGGCCGCGAGGATCGACTCGCCCTCCCGAAAGGACAGCAGACCGGGGATGTAGGGGATCGAGAGGGCGGTCACCGCGGACGCGCGCTCGATGACCTCGCCGTCGCGCACCGCGACGATCGCGCTGACTGCCCGCTCGCCGGGAAACGCCTGATCGACGCCGACGACGACCGGCGATTCCGGCAGGGGTTCGTCCTCGAAGAGCGCCTCGCGTGCGATCTCGCGCTGGAGGGCCTCCATCTCCGCGCGCGAGAGGTCGGGATCCGGTCGAAACTCCTCGCGAACGACCTCCATCAGAAGCGCCCTCTACCGGGGCCACCGGGACCGCCCGGTCCACCCGGTCCGCCGGGGCCGCCACCGAACTGGAGCTGGTCGGGCGCGCGTTCGCCCTCCTGGCGGAGCTTCTCGCCGTAGCCCAGCCCGATGAACAGCCCCGCGAGGTGTGCGAGGTGGGCGACCCCGCCGGCTCCGAGCCCGCCGAAGCCGACGACGCTGACCGAGATCGCGGCGAAGCCGAGCGTGAGCAGCCACAGCGGCATCGGGATGAAGAAAAAGAGCAACACCCGGAGCTGCGGGTTCAGCACGGTGAGCACGCCCATGATCGCCATGATCGCGCCGCTCGCGCCGACGACGGCGCTGAACTCCCCGAGCGCGAGCGCGACCCCGACCTGCGAGAGGCCGGCGATCGCGCCGCTCGCGAGAAAGAGTATCGTGAAGTTGCGGCTGCCGACCTTCCGCTCGACGATCGGCCCGAAGAAGTACAGCACGATGCTGTTCATCACGATGTGGCCGAAGCTGCCGTGGGCGAAGACCGAGGTGAACCACGTCCAGACGTGCGAGATGTTCGCCGAGTCGAGGACGAACAGGTAGCGAGCGAGGGGGCTGTTCAGCCCGGAGATGAGCTGCAACAGGAACGTGACCCACATGAGAGAGAGGAAGACGTAGGTCATGTTGTTGCGGAAATACCCCAGTGGACCGCCGGTGCCGGTGTTGATTGGTACCCGGTCTCGAACCCCCGTCTTCTGACCGCCGGGGTGATTCACGCTGTCGTCGAACCCGCTGTCGAAGATCCCGTCCGGGTCGCGCCACTCCTGTAAGCCCGGACAGTCGTGGTTTTCCGGGAGCCGGTGTTGGCCACAGAACACCCCGCCACAGCGATTGCAGCGATAGGGCATGTTCTCGTGTGCGCCACACCGATCACACTGCGCCATTGCCGGAAGTTCGCGGCGGGGCGACAAAAGGGGTTGGGATCCGCCGCGTCCAGTCGGAGCCATCGTCGCCGATCACCGTCTTTCGTGAGGTGTCCGAACTACGGGGGCCGGTTCGCCCATCCAGATCCTGTCGGATCTACTTCTTGGTGTTTTCGAGCAGTACTCGCTCGCGCTCGCGTGCGTCGCGGTCGAACGCCTCGCGCTCGGCCTCGATACCGAACTCGAACTCCTTTCACGCTCCGACACCGGAAAGCGGATCGCACCCGGCCCCCGCGAGGCGATTGACCACGTCGGAGACGCTCTCGCCCTCCCGTTTGTGGCTCCGCAGGCGCTCGTAAGCGTCCTCGGTGATCGTGATCGACTTCGTCGCATGGGTGTAGACGGCAAATAGGTCCGTCGGTCACAACGCTTTCACGCTCGCCCGCCAACGCCCGTGTGTGCAGGAGTACGAGCGAAAACAGCTGCTCGAACGCATCGGCAAGGAGGGCGCGACGATCGGCGCACAGATCCCCGAGGAGATCACGGTGCAGGGCGAGCGCGTCGAGCTCCGGGAGTTCGTCTTCGAGATCAAGCGCCGCGAGACCGTGCCCGAGGGCGAACGCGAGCGCGTCGAGCAAGCGAAGCGCAACCTCCGGAAAGAACGGCTGGAGCGGATCGCGCGGATCGAGGAGGGCGAGATCGGTAGGGACGAAGGCGAGCGCCTGGCCGAGTCGATCATCGGGATCGACCGCGCCCTAGAGGGGCTCGGGCAGCTGGGGCCGGCGGACGTCGAGGCCGAGGCGAAGGCCCAGCAGCTCGCGGACAAGAAACGCTGGACGCGGTTCATGCGCCAGGCGCTCGGAATGGACGAGGACAGTACACCTAACAGGCGGTAGCGCGAATCGAGCCCATGAGCCGCAACGCCGAGATCGCCGCCCTCTTCGAGGAGTACGCCGACCTGCTCGAAGCCCGGGACGTCGAGTACAAACCGAACACCTATCGAAGAGCGGCAGAGAGCATCCGCGAGCATCCGACCGCGATCGAGGAGCTGGCGGCGGCGGGGAAAGAGGCCGTCGAGGGGATCGACGGCATCGGCGACGCCATCTCCTCGAAGGTCATCGAGTACGTCGAGACCGGCGAGATCGAGGAGCTCGAGGAGGAACGGGCGAAGCTCCCGGTGGCGATGGACGAGCTCACGAGCGTCGAGGGCGTCGGCCCCAAGACGGTCGGAACCCTCTACGAGGAACTCGGCGTCGCGAACCTCGCGGACCTCGAAAAGGCCGCGAGCGCCGGGAAAATCCAGGAGATCAAGGGGTTCGGGCCGAAGACCGAACGAAACGTCCTCGACGGGTTGGAGTTCGCAAAGCAGGCCCGCGAGCGCGAACTGCTGGGGGACACCCGTCCGCTTGCGGACGACCTGCTCGCGTACCTGCGCGAGCGCGAGGGGATCGATCGGGCGGAGGTCGCCGGTTCGATCCGTCGGTGGCGAGAGACCAGCGGCGACGTGGACGTGCTCGTCGCGAGCGACGACCTCGACGGTGCGGTCGAGACGTTCACCGACTTCGGGCGCGTCGATCGCGTGATGGAGGCCGGCGAGAACAAAGCCAGCGCCGTCGTCGGCGGGATCCGCGTCGATCTCCGGGTCGTGATCCCCGAGGAGTTCGGCAGCGCCTTACAGTACTTCACGGGGAGCAAGGCCCACAACATCCGGTTTCGCAACCGTGCGCTCGATCGCGACCTGAAGGTCAACGAGTACGGCGTGTTCGATATTTCGGAGCTCGATGACCCCGAGGGCCAGCGTGCCGGCGAGCGGGTCGCCGGCGAGACCGAGCAAGGGATGTACGAGGCGCTCGATCTGGACTGGATCCCGCCCGAGCTGCGCGAGGACACCGGCGAGATCGCCGCCGCTGCAGCGGGCGAGCTACCCGACCTGCTCGAGGAGGGCGACGTCCGCGGCGACCTGCACACCCACACGGACTGGTCGGACGGCGAGGCGTCGATCGACGAGTGGACCGCGGCGGTCGAGGAGTTCGGCCACGAGTACCTCTGTATCTCGGACCACGCGACCGGGCCGGGGATGGTCGGCGGGGTCGGCCTCTCGGACGAGGACCTCATAGAGCAGGCCGCCGCGATCCACGAGGCCGCCGACGAGGCGAGCATCGAGGTCTTCGCCGGCGTCGAGGCCAACGTCGACAGCGAGGGGGGCCTGAGCGTCGCCGATGACGTTCTCGAGGAGCTCGACCTCGTGGTCGCCTCGCCACACAGCGCGCTCGACATGGATCCCGAGGCCGCGACCGAGCGGCTCGTCGCCGCGATCTCCCACCCGCGGACGGACGTGCTCGGCCATCCCACCGGGCGACTGCTGACGCGTCGACCCGGTCTCGATCCGGACCTGCAGGCGATCGCCGAGGCCGCCGCCGAACACGGCGTCGCACTGGAGGTCAACGCGAACCCCGCCCGGCTGGACCTGTGGGGACGCGCGGTGAAGGTCGCGATCGAGGCGGGCGCGACGATCGTCGTCAACACCGACGCACACAGCGCCGGCGAGCTAGCGAACGTGCGTTACGGGGTCCACACCGCCCGGCGGGGGTGGGCAGAGCGCGGGGACGTACTGAACGCGTGGCCGGTCGAGGAAGTCCGTGAGTTCATCGGACGATGACCCACGTCAGACAGCACAGCGCGACGAACTCGAGGACGCGCAAGAGGAGGACCATCTGCTGGGCGGCCGTGGTCGTGTAGAATTCGACCATCCCGACGAAGAAGTAGACGGCGAGCAGGTTCTCGATGAGGAGGACGACGCCGAAACAGAGAAAGCCGAGGGTCATCGCGGTCCGAAAGCGCCGGTAGTTCGAGATCCAGACGTACGTCAGCACCACCAGTAACAGGACGTTGAGGCCGGCGAACGCGGTCGCGCTGTACATCCAGAGGCTCATGCGGTTTCACTCTCGGCGATTCGGTCGAACGTCGCTTCGTGTTTCTCGAACTCCTCGGTGAGAAAGTACATCTCGCCGTAGTTCTCGCCGTACGTCGTCACGATGTCGTGTTCTTCGAGCATGTCGAGGTGGTGGCGAACGGTCTTGTAGTTGAGGTCGAGCTCCTCGGCCAGTTGATTCGCGTTTCGCGGCCGATCCAGCAGGGTTCTGATGATCCGAATCCTGTTCGTTCCACCGCGCATGCCGGTAAGTAAATAGTACAGAATCCGTTCCATTCAGTCGTTTGCCACCTTGGTTCCGGGTTCGCGGTCGGTTCCGAGTTGTGGTGGGCGGAGCACCTATTAGTGGATTACTGTTCGGCCGCGAAGAGCGCAGTCCCGGTACCCGCCGACGATTCGACGGGAGCCAGGGTGTGTGGATCGAACACGCGACGGGTTTCGTCCGCTCGCGTCGCGCATCACTGACGGGTGACCAATCCCGTCGATTACACGTAGCTTCCGGATCAGTAAAGGGGTTTTGTAGTAATCCGACAGGAATCGGACCCAAATTCAACCGTAGTACGGTCGCTCGCGGGCGCTCGTCCGGTGAGAGGTGCGACCCCGCGACGGGGCTCCTGACCCTCGCTCGCTCCAGGTCGGGTAGGCGTCCGCCGACTCCAGCCAGAGCCCGCGGCACCGACGGCACGTCGGGTAGGGCACCGACGACGACCGACCGTTCCCGTCGGTGCCGACCCGGGTCGCCGCGGGCCGTCGCGGATCGACGTCCGTCCTGCCGTCGCCGCAGGCCGCTCGCGTCCGGGTCGTCGGCGTAGGCTACAGCGGGACTTTCCATACCGGGTATTCATCCTTATAATATAAAATTGTAGTGGAAAGATAGAGAAAGAATCGTGCAAAACCTCTTTGTCGTTCCTGCTGGATCCTCGCGTATGGATTCGCCAGCCGATGGGAGGGTCGTTCACGAGCCGAGCCCGGAGTTCGCCGCGAACACGAACGTCGCGGCGTTCATGGACCGGTACGACATCGCCGACTACGACGAGCTGATCGAGCGGACCACGGACGACCTCGAGTGGTTCTGGGACGAACTCGTCGAGTACCTCGGCATCGAGTTCTACGAGGATTACGACGCGGTTCGGGACGACAGCGGGGCGAGCGGTGACGCCGCGAGCCGCGGGGGACCGCAGTTCACCGACTGGTATCCCGGCGGGCGGCTCAACCTCGCGCACAACACGGTCGATCGTCACGCCGCGCCCGGAAACGAAGCGCGCAACAAGGTCGCCTGCATCTGGGAGGGCGAGCCCGGCGAGGTACGCCAGATCACGTACCACGACCTGCACCGACAGGCAAACCGGGTGGCGAACGCGCTGGAAGCGCGCGGCGTCGAGACCGGTGACACGGTCGGGCTCTACATGCCGATGGTACCGGAGGTGATCTCGATCCTGTATGGCTGTTTCAAGGTCGGCGCGATCGCGGTGCCGATCTTCTCGGGCTTCGGAACCGACGCGACCGCGACGCGGATCGCCGATTCGGAGTGCTCGGTCCTCTTTACCGGCGACGGCTTCTACCGACGGGACAGCGAGGTCCACCTCAAGGAGTCGGCCGACGCGGCCATCGAGGAGGCGGGTCACGTCGAGCACGCGATCGTCTACGAACGGCTCGGAGCCGACTACGACCGCCAGGATCGGGACGAGACCTGGACGGAGGCGATCGAAACGGAATCGAGCGAGTACGAGACGAAGTCCCTCCCATCGAATCAGGAGTCGATGCTGCTCTATTCGTCGGGCACCACCGGCAAACCGAAGGGGATCGTCCACACCCACGCCGGGGTCGGTGTGCAGTGTCCCAAGGAGGTCTACTTCGGGTTCGATCTCAAACCCGCCGATCGGTTCTTCTGGGTCAGCGACATCGGCTGGATGATGGGGCCGTGGAGCCTGATCGGGACCCACACGTTCGGCGGGACGCTCTTCATGTACGAGGGCGCGCCCGACCATCCGGAGCCCGATAGATTCTGGGAGATGATCGATCGCCACTCGATCACGCAGTTCGGGATCTCCCCGACGGCGATCCGCGCGCTTCGCAAACACGGCGACGCACACGTCGAGCGCCACGACCTCTCGAGCCTGCGGATCCTCGGATCGACCGGCGAGCCGTGGGATCCCGAGTCCTGGCTCTGGTTCTACGAGAAGGTCGGCGGAGGCGAGGCCCCGATCGTCAACATCTCCGGGGGCACGGAGATCTGTGGCTGTTTCCTGATGCCGATGCCGAACCAGCCGCTGAAACCCTGTACGCTCGGCGGACCGGGGTTAGGAATGGACGTCGACATCGTGAACTCCCGGGGCGAATCGATCGCCGACACCCACGAGCGTGGCTTCCTGGTCGCCCGGGACTCCTGTCCGAGCATGACGAAATCGCTCTGGGAGGGCGACGAGCGGTATCTAGAGGAGTACTGGAGCTCCTTCGAGGAGCCGCCGCTGTGGGATCACGGCGACTGGGCACAGAAAGACAGCGATGGCTTCTGGTTCCTTCACGGGCGCGCGGACGACGCGCTGAACGTCGCCGGTCGGAAGGTCGGCCCGGCGGAGGTCGAGGGCGCGCTCATGGACCACGAGGCGGTGAACCAGGCCGCCGCGGTGGGCGTGCCCGACGACACGACCGGCACCGCGGTCGTCACCTACGTGATCCTCGAGGAGGGCGCAGAAGAGAGCGACGACCTGCGGGAGGAACTCAGAGAACAGGTCGGCGAGGAGCTCGGAAAGCCGTTCCGTCCGCGCGAAGTACTGTTCGTTTCGGAGTTTCCCAAGACCCAGAGCGGGAAGATCATCCGCCGGGCCGTCCAGGCGAGCTACACGGGCGAGGAGCTCGGTGACATGAGTTCGATCGAGAACCCCGAGGCACTAGACGGGCTGGAGAACGCGCGATAAACGGACTCAGTCGTCGCCGGGGACGCCCGCGGGCGCTCCCTCGCCGCTCGCCCAGACGCCGCCGTCGAAGTCGACCGCGCCGTTCCAGTGGCCGACGAGCGTCGCGACCGCCAGATCGCCGGTGACGTTCGTCATCGTGCGAAGCCGATCGAGGATCGGGTCGATGCCCGCGATGAACCCGACGACCTCGAGGGGGAGTCCGAGCTGCGTGAGCACCAGCGTGAGCAGGATCAGGCCGGCGCTGGGGACGCCCGCGGTGCCGATGCTCGCGAGCACCGCGATCGTGACGACGGTGAGCTGTTCGGTCAGGGTGAGCGAGACGCCCACGAGGTTCGCCGCGAAGATGGCGACGATCCCCTGGTACATCGCGGTGCCGTCCATGTTGATCGTCGCGCCGAGCGGCAGCGAGAAGCCGTAGACCCCTTCCTCGACCTTCAGGTGCTCTTCGGCGTTCGACATCGAGATCGGCAGGGTCGCGCTCGAGGAGGCGATCGAGAGCGCCGTCACCATCGCCTCCTTGATCCCCGTGAGGAAGGCGATCGGCGACTGCTGGGTCAACAGGGCGATCATCCCGCCGAGGTAGACGATCGAGATGTGAAGCCCCACCCCGAGGACGAGCGTCGCCGCAAGCAGCGCGAACGTCGAGAGCGCGCCGATGCCGGCCTGCGCGAAGACGGCGGCCATCAGCGCGAAGACGCCGATGACGCCGTACTCCATGATCCCCCAGACCATCTTAAAGAGCGCCTCCGAGCCGGCCTCCGCGAGATCGAAGAAGGTCTCGACGCCGTTTTGGACGCGCGCGTTCTCGCTCGACTCCTGGAGCATCGCGAGCGCGAGCCCGAAGACGAGGACGAAGAACAACACGGCGAGGATGTCGCCGGTCGCCATCGCCTCGATCGGGTTCTCGGGGACGATCCCCAGGAAGACCTCCGCGAAGCTCGGCGCTTCCTGGGCGTCGATGTCGCCCTCGATCAGCGTCAGCCCCCGTCCGGGATCGACGGCGTTCGCGACCGTCAGCCCGATCGCCACCGCGATCATCGAGGTGATCGCGTACAGCGCCACGACCTGCCCGCCGATCCGCCCCAGCGAGGAGGGCGTGAGGTGACGGACTCCCATCAACAGCGTGAAGATCACGATCGGCACGACGATCATCGAGAGCAGGCGAACGAACAGATCCCCGAGCGGCTGGAGCGCCGTCATCGGCTCGCCGATCGTGAGGCCGGCGATCGACCCCAGGACGAACGCCGCGCCGATCCGGTAGATGATCGGCACCGACCGGTACCTGCGCCACCCCAGTAGTATGCGATTCCCTGCCATGCAGTACCCGGAGGCGTCTCAAGAGTATAACAGTTGCCCGGTACTCGGCGGAACGCGTCGGGTTACAGAGCGGATCCGGGATCGACCGTTTCCGGCTCGGGTCCCTCGCCGACCGCGAGGTCCAGTATCTCTTCGGGACCGGGAAAGACGATCGCGCCGCCGGCCAGAAGCGGCGCGAGCACGCCCGCGACGACCGTTCCCGGTCGGGCGAGCGGCGCGCGGATCGCCACCTGGGTGCCCGCCTCGATCCCGAATCGGTCGACGACCCGTTCGGCCGCCGCGAGCAGTTCGCCGTGCGTGTAGGCTTCGCTCTCGGTTTCGAGCAGCAGCGTTCCGGGGCCGATCTCCGGGGGAGTGGGACAGGCGGGGTTCTCGCTCCAGACGCTCTCGCCGAAGGCCTCCGCGTCGGGGCCGGGCTCCCCGGTGTAAGCGAGCCGGCTCGCGCCCGCGGGGAGGTCGTATCGCGCCACCCCTTCGCCCGGTGCGACCAGCAGCCGGGCGTCGATCTCGCGGGGCGGGTCGAAGCGAACGCGCGCGCCAAGCAGCGCCGCGCCGAACAGCGAGAGCACCGGCGCGCCGCTGGGCTCGCTCTCGATCGCGACGAGCGCCCCCTCCCGAACGCCTCGGTGGCTGAAGAAGTTACCCGTCTTGTGGGCGGTCGTACACAGCTGGTAGTAGTCGTACCGGAGGTTCACGCCCGTCCGCGCCCGAAGCGCCGGCTCGCGGGTGCGTCGATCGCGCGCGACGATCTGCCCGACGGTGTCCATGCCCGACCTTGGGAACCCGGCTAAAAATACGTGGGCGGTTCCGTACTCAGTCGTCGGCGGGTGCGGCCTCGGCGTGTTCGACCTCGGTTCCGAGCAGGTCGAGGAACTCGGCGAGCCACGCCGGGTGGTCCGGCCACGCCTGCGCGGTCACGAGGTTGCCCTCGCGAGTCACCTCGTCGCGCCACTCGGCTCCGGCCGCGCGTACCTCCGATTCGAGCGCGGGATAGGCGGTGCAGGTCCGCCCCTCCAGTACGTCCGCGGCCGCGAGCACCTGTAGCCCGTGACACAGCGACGCGACCGGTTTGTCGTCCTCGAAGAACGCCCGGACGATCTCGAGGATCTCGTCGTAGGTCCGCAGGTACTCCGGGGCGCGCCCGCCGGGCACCACCAGCGCGGCGTGGGCGGCCGGATCGATCCCCGCGAGGTCGTGGGTCAGCGCGAAGCCGTGTCCCGGTTTCTCGGTGTAGGTTTGATCACCCTCGAAGTCGTGGATCGCGGTCTTGACCGTCTCGCCGGCCTCCTTTTCGGGACAGACGGCGTGGACCTCGTGACCCACCGCCTGCAAGGCCTGAAACGGTACCATCACCTCGTAGTCCTCGACGAAGTCCCCCGCCAGCAGCAGTACGTTCTTGCCAGTCATTGTCGTTCTCCCCGCAGGGAGTTGGTCACGATTCCCAATAACCGTTTCCCCGCTACAGCGAGCTCTTGATCCGCTCGAAAAAGCCCTGTTCGACCTCGATCTCCTCGCCGCCGGCCTCGGCGAACGCCTCGAGGGCCTCGCGCTGTTCTGCGTTCAGCTCCTCGGGCGTGACGACCTGGACCGAGACGTACAGGTCGCCGTGACCGCGCCGACGGAGCCGGGGCATCCCTTTCCCTTCGAGGCGGAAGCGCTCGCCGCTCTGGGTCCCCGCGGGAACGTCCATCTGGACGGACCCCTCCATCGTCGGGATCTCGACGGTGTCGCCGAAGACCGCCTGCGGGAACGAGATCGCCTTTCTGTACTTCAGGTCGTCGCCGTCGCGCTCGAAGTCGGGGTGCTCTTCGAGCGCGATCTCGATCAGCAGGTCGCCGTTGGGCCCGCCGCGCTCGCCGGGCGCACCTTCGCGTTCCATTCGGAGGGTCTGTCCGTCGCGAATACCCCGGGGGATCTCGACGGTGAGGGTGGCCTCGCGAGTGATCTGCCCGTCGCCGCGACACTCCGTACAACTCTCCTCGTAGACCTGGCCGTCGCCCCGACAGCGCCCGCAGGTCCGGGTCTGTTGCATCCGTCCGAACGGCGTCTGCTGGACCTGCGTGACCTGCCCCCGGCCGTTGCACTCCGGACAGGTCCGCGGGTTCGTCCCGCCCTGGCCGTCACAGGACGGACACTCCTCCGGACGCTCGATCGTCATCTGCTTCTCGACGCCCTCGTAGACCTCCTCGAGGGTCACCGTGAGCCGTGTCTGGAGATCCGCACCCTGCCGGCGACCGCCGCCACCGCCGCCGCTGAAGAACTGCTCGAAGATGTCGCCCAGTCCGCCACCGCCGCCGAACCCGCCAGTACCGCCGAAGCCGCCGGCGCCCGCGCCGCCACCGTCGAACCCGCCGCGCTTTTCGGCCTGTTCGAAGCGCTCGTGACCCATCCGGTCGTAGGCGGCCCGTTGCTGTTCGTCCGTCAGGACCTCTTTTGCCTTCTTCGCCTGCTTGAACTTCTCTTCTGCGTCCGGTTCGTCGCTGACGTCCGGGTGGTACTTCGCTGCTTTCTTCCGGAAGGCTCTGTTTATTTCGTCCTCGCTGGCGTCCCGACTCACGCCGAGGACGTCGTAGAAATCCTCGCTCATCAGTTGTTCACTCGTACTCGATTGTCGTACTTGAACGGACCGCTCTCGGGACTCGTATCAGCACGGGGACTGAAACGGACTTCAGCGAAGCGTTTTGCCGCCCAAGGGCGTACCGCGGGGCATGGCAACAGCCGACGATGACTTCGTGCGCGTGGCGACCCTCGAGGACCTCGGCGGGGAGGGACCGGCGGTCGTCACCACCCGTGGACGGGCGATCGCGCTCGTCCGCCACGAGGGCGAGATCCACGCGGTGGACAACCGCTGTCCGCACATGGGCTTTCCCCTCGCACAGGGCACGGTCGAGGACGGGATCCTCACCTGTCACTGGCACCACGCCCGGTTCGAACTCTCCTGTGGGAGCACGTTCGACCCCTTCGCCGACGACGTTCCGACCTACCCGGTAGCGGTCAGGGACGGGGAGATCTGGGTCGATCCGGATCCGAAACGCGACGATTCGCCAGAAGAGCGGTGGCTGGGTCGACTGGAGGACGGTCTCGAAAACGACCTCCGGCTCGTGCTCGCGAAATCCGTGATCGGGCTGGAGGACGCCGGCGTCGACCCGGAGATCCCTATCGAACGCATCGCGACGTTCGGCGCGCGCTACCGGGACGACGGCTGGGGACGCGGACTGACGACGCTCGGCGCGACGGCGAACCTCCTCCCGTATCTCGACCCCGAGGACCGCCGCCGGGCGCTGTATACGGGCGCGGTGAGCGTCGCCGACGACGTCGCGGGTCACTCCCCGAGATTCGTCCAGGACCCCCTCTCGGGTGCGCACGAGCCGGAACGCCTCGAACGGTGGTTCCGCGACTGCATCGAGGTCCGCGACCGACAGGGTGCAGAACGGGTGCTCAGGGCCGCGATCGGGGTGTGTCGGAGCGAACGCGTCGTCTCGATGCTGGTCGGGGCGGCCACCGACCACAGATATCTCGACGCGGGCCACACGATCGACTTCCTCAACAAGGCCTGCGAGACGCTCGACCGCGTCGGCTGGGAGTACGCCGACGATCTGCTGCCGGCGCTCGTTCCCCAACTGGCGAGCGCACAGCGAAGCGAGGAGCGCTCCTCGTGGCGTCAGCCGGTCGATCTCGCCGCTCTGCTCGACGAGTCGTTCGCCGACCTCCCCGAGCGGATCGCGGTGGGCGAGGGGGCAGACGGGTGGAGCGCTCCCGAGGGGTTTCGCGAGACGCTGCTCGCGGACGATCCCGAGGCGATCGTCGCCGCGCTCGACGACGCGATCGAGTCCGGGGCGAGCGCGGTCCGGCTGGCCGATCGCGTGGCCGAGGCCGCCGCGGTCCGAATCGTGCGGTTCGGGACCGGCAACGAGTTTCGCGACTGGAACACGGGCCATCCCACCTACACGTACGCGAACGCCGTCTGCGGGCCGGCCCGGCGGACGGGGAGCGAGGGAACGTACCGGGCGGTCTACGACGGCGCGATCAACGTCTACCTCGACCGGTTTCTGAACACCCCGCCCGCGCCCATCCCCGAACCCCGGACCGTCGAGCGCGACCCCGAGACGCTGCTCTCGGCGCTTCGCGAGACGTTCGACGAGGAGGGTGCGGTGAACGAGGCGGGACGGCTCGTCGCCAACTACCTCGATTCGGGGGGCGACCGGACGGAGCTACAACGAGCGCTCGGGAACGCCCTGCTCCGCGAAGACGCGAACTTCCACACGCTCCAGAACGTCGAAGCGGCGTTCGCGGGGGCGGCGCGCGGCGAGCCCCGAACCCACCTGGTCGCCACCGCTCGGTATCTCGCCGCCCACACTCCGACGCGTCGCGAGCGCGAACAGACCTTCCGGATCGCCACCCGGCTGCACCGCGGCGAGGCGATCCACGAAACCGGCTGAAACCGGACTCCGGCCCGTCCGTCCGACCGCCCGAACCGACGGACCACACCAGACCGTGGTAAATATATCTAAATTTATATATTCTATAGATAGCTTAGTATACGAAGAGCTAAATTACAATAGCTGGATTGCATTAACTGTGAATGGTTTGGGAAGACGGCGACTGCTTCGGGCGGCATCGGCCGGCAGCGTCGTGGGTCTCGCGGGCTGTTCCGAGGGTGGATCGGACGCTTCGACGGAGCCGGCCGACGACGGGAGGACGGAGGTGCTCACCGTCGAGGCTGCGCCGGCTGCGATCGGGGACGAGGCACTCCGATCGGAGGGTTATCGGTTCGAGCGTGAAACGACGTTTGAACTCACACGAAGCGTGGATACCGGCGATCGCTCGTACTCCGTCACGGCGATCAACTCCCTCGCCGAGTACGCGCGGGTTCTCTCGCATCCCGCTGTCGGCGAACAGGCGATCGCACGGGTTACCGTCGCGTCGACGCCGGAGACGGAGGTGGCCTCTCAGCGAGTCACGTTCGTGGAGAACGTCTCCGAGCAGGCGCTCGGGAACGGCCTCCAGTCGGGCTACGGTGAGCTCGTTATCGAGCGCGAACTCGCCGATACGTACGCGATCGCGCCGTTCGACGTCGATCGGTCCGTCTCACAGTTCGCCGGAACCGCTACGGTGGAGGGCACCGAGATCGAGATCCGCCTTCACGTCGCTCGCGCCCACCACGAGGGGGATATCCTCACGCTCGTGGCCGTCCACCCGCAGCTCGTCGCCGACACGGAAATCGATCGCATTCGCGCGCTGCTGAACTCGGTTCGACATCCTCAGTCGCCCGACAGAGCTACGCCGTAGCCTCCCACTACGAACGTTTCGCTGCCGGAACCGCTTACGCAAAGGAGTTGAGCTCGATCCGCCAGAAAGCATTTACCGTCGTTGGTCGCCGATCCGCTATGGTTTCGACCCACACGGCGATCACGGCGGCGTTCGTCGTGCTCGCCGTCGCACTCTGGTACGGTGTCTCACAGACGACCGACAGCACGGTCGTTCCCCTGGTCGTTCTGCTCGGCGTCGGGGTCGTCGTCCCGCTCGGGATCAACGCCTGGCGCGCGCAGAACGGCTGAAAACGCTTCGGTTCGCTACACAGGCCTTACCGGTCGTCGCCGCTCTCGTCTACGTTCACGAGGGCGGAACTCTCGTGTGCGGACGAGAACGAGGACAGTCAGTCCTCGTTCTCGTCCACGTCCTCGAAGTCCGCGTCGACGTACTCGCCTTCCTGCCCGCCGCCAGCGCCAGCGGCCGCGCCGCCGCCAGCGCCCACGTCGCCCATGCCGCCGGGACCACCAGCACCCGCGGCCCCGCCGGGTCCGGCTCCGGCTCCGGCGCCCGCAGCGCCCTCGGCGTCCTGGTACATCTGCTTGCCGATCTCCTGGAGCGCCTTGCTCAGGTCCTCGGTCGCCGACTCGATCGTCTCGGTGTCGGCCTCCTCGTCTTCGAGCACCGCCTCGATGTCCTCGATCTCGGCTTCGATCTCCTCGATCAGGTCGTCGTCGAGGTTCTCCTCGTTTTCCTCCAAGAGGGTCCGGGCGCGCTGGACGGCGCTTTCGGCGTCGTTTCGTGCCTCGATGCGCTCGCGGCGCTGTTTGTCCTCCTCTGCGTGCTGTTCGGCCTCGCTTTGCC
>JAWARX010000007.1:0-5434 GCA_038893155.1 Halalkalicoccus sp. | reverse complement strand
CACCGTCGCGAACGCCCTCTCCGTGCTGGGGGTCGAAGCCCCTGAATCGATGTAGCGTGACCCGAGACCCCAAAGCCCATGGCAACCGATCACGTATCGAGGCCGATGAGCAGCGAGGATTCGAAGCCCGATGACCTCCAAACCGTCCTTGACCGGCTCGAAGCGTACGCTGCCGACGAGTCACGGCTAGTGTCGGTGTACGTTCCGCCCGACAGGCTGATCGACGAGACGATCGTCTTTCTCGGCGACGAGCACGGCGAGGCGGGGGCGATCGACTGCGAGGACCGGCGGCGGGACGTCCGCCGGGCGCTCATTCGGCTACAGGACGAGCTCGCGACGTACGACGAACCACCGGAACACGGGCTGGCGCTGTTCTGTGGCCGGCTCGACGGAAAGTGGGTCGAGGAGACGGTCGAGACGCCCCGGCCGGTCGGGACGTTCCGGTACGAGCGAGACGAGACGTTTCACACCGAGGCGGTTCGCGAACTGCTCGCACCCGAGGAGTAGCTGGGCGGTCAAAGGGTACTTACCGGCTGGCCGGGCTATATGGGGTAATGAGCAGTCAGGACGCAGAAGAGTCCGACCGGAAAAAATACGAGTTCCGGCGGGTGATCGAGGAGCTAAACGAGTTCGAGGGCTCGGGCACACAGTTGGTAACGATCTACGTCCCCGAGGACCGCCAGATCTCGGACGTGGTCGCCCACGTCACCCAGGAACACTCCGAAGCGTCGAACATCAAATCGAAGCAGACCAGGACGAACGTCCAGGACGCCCTGACGAGCATTAAGGACCGACTGAAGTACTACAAGAACCCGCCCGAAAACGGCATGGTGCTGTTTTCGGGCGCGGTCGACTCGGGCGGCGGCCAGACCGAGATGGTCACCCGCGTGCTCGAAGGTCCGCCCCAGCCCGTCGAGTCCTTTCGCTACCACTGCGATTCGGACTTCCTGACCGAGCCGCTCGAACACATGCTCGCCGATCAGGGCCTCTACGGCCTGATCGTCCTCGATCGCCGGGAGGCCAACGTCGGCTGGCTGCGGGGCAAGCGCGTCGAACCCGTCAAATCGGCCTCCTCGCTCGTGCCCGGCAAGCAACGGAAAGGTGGCCAGTCCGCACAGCGTTTCGCCCGCCTTCGGCTGGAGGCCATCGACAACTTCTATCAGGAGATCGCCGGGATGGCTAACGACCTGTTCGTCCCCGAGCGTCACGATCTCGAGGGGATTCTGGTGGGCGGCCCCTCGCCGACGAAAGACGAGTTCCTCGACGGCGATTACCTCCACCACGAGCTACAGGATCAGGTCCTCGGGAAGTTCGACGTCTCCTACACCGACGAGTCGGGGCTGTACGACCTGGTCGACGCCGCCGAGGACGCGCTCGCCGACGCCGAGGTGATGAAGGACAAATCCGAGATGGAGGAGTTCTTCAAGCAGCTCCACGACGGCGGGCTCGCGACCTACGGGTTCGAAGCGACCAGAAAGAACCTCGTGATGGGGTCGGTCGACCGCCTGCTCATCAGCGAGGACCTCCGCAAGGACGTGATCGTCTACGACTGTGGGGACATCGATGAGTACGAGGTGGTCGATCAGCGCCACTCGACGCCGGAACACACCTGTGAGGACGGTTCCGAGGCCGAACTCAAAGAACGCGAGGACGTGATCGAACACCTGATCGCGATCGCCGAACAGCGCGGCACCGAGCCCAAGTTCATCTCCACCGACTTCGAGAAAGGCGAGCAGCTCTACGACGCGTTTGGCGGTATCGCGGGCATCCTGCGCTACAAGACGGGCGTCTGATCGCTCGATCGCGGCGATACGTCGCGCCCGTCTGCCCGTGCATGGATCGGGATTTTACGCCTCGGGCACCCAGTGACGGTCGAATGGAGTACGCCGAACTCGTCGCCGTCTACCGGGAGATCGAGGCGACGGCCTCGACGGACGGGAAGACCGCGCTGGTCGCCTCGCTGCTCGAAGCGGCGCCGACCGGGGACCTCCCGATGTTGCTCCCCCTGCTTCAGGGGCGGGTCGCGCCGGCCCACGAGCGCGCGGAGCTGGGGATCTCATCGAGCCTGACCGTCGAGGCGATCGCGAAGGCGACGGGCGTCGACGAGGCGGCGATCGAGGAGGCGTGGCGCGAGAGCGGCGATCTGGGGGCGGCCGCGGCGAAGGCGGTCGAGAGCCGGACCCAGCGGACGCTCTTCGGGACCGACCTCACCGTCGAGTTCGTCTTCGAGACGCTCCGGGGACTGAGCGCCTACGAGGGCGAGGGAAGCCAGCGACGGCGGATCGACGCCGTCGCGAAGCTGCTCTCGGGCGCCGACCCCGAGGAAGCGCGCTACATCATTCGCACGGTGCTGGGTCACCTCCGGATCGGGATCGGCGAGGGGACGATTCGCGACGCGATCGCCCGGGCGTATCTCGACGGGAGCCAGGACGCGATCGAGGCGGTCGAGTACGCCTACCAGATCACGAACGACTACCCGCTGGTCGCGCGCACCGCCCGAGAAGACGGCGAGTCGGGCCTTCGGGAACTGGCGGTCGAACCCTTCCGGCCGCTGCAGGTGATGCTCGCCGACAGTGCCGACTCGATCGAGGCGGGGATCGACGCGGTCGGGACTGGCGGTAGCCCGCTGCTGGCGGAGTACAAGTACGACGGCGTCCGGATCCAGCTCCACAAGGACGGCGAGACGGTCCGGGCGTACACCCGCCGGCTCGAGGAGATCACCGAGCAGTTCCCGGACGTCGTCGAGAGCGTCCGGACTCACGTGCGCGCGGACGCCTGCATACTGGAGGGCGAGATCGTCGGCTACGACCCCGAAACCGGCGACCTGACGCCGTTTCAGGAGCTCTCGACGCGCATCAAGCGCGAACACGACATCGAGGAGGCCGCCGAGCGAGCGCCGGTGATCGTCTACCTGTTCGACCTGCTGTATCTCGACGGACGATCGCTGCTCGATGAGTCGCTCGTCGAGCGCCTCGGGGAGCTGGAGCAGCTCCTCGACCCCGAACCGTGGGCGATCGAGCCGGCCCAGCACGTCCGGTTCGACCCCGCCGATCCCGAACCCGCCCGCGAGCTCTACGAGGACGCACTCGCCGCCGGCCACGAGGGGCTCATGCTGAAGAACCTCGACGTCTCCTACCAACCGGGTCGCCGCGTCGGCTACATGCTGAAGGTGAAACCGACGATGGAGCCGCTCGACGTCGTCGTGACCCGCGCGACGTACAGCGAGGGACGACGAAAGAACCGCCTCGGGCGGCTGTATCTGGCCTGCCGCGACCCCGAGACCGACGAGCTTCGCGAGGTCGGACGGCTCGCGACGGGCTACACCGACGAGGAGCTCGCTGAGCTCACCGAGGAGCTCGAATCGCTCGTCACCGACACCGACGGCCGCTCGGTACGGGTCCGCCCGGAGCTCGTCCTCGAAGTCGAGTACGAGGAGATCCAGTCCTCACCGACGTACGACTCGGGGTACGCGCTGCGATTCCCCCGATTCCTCCGCCGGCGCGAGGACCTCGCCGTTTCCGACGTCGATACGCTCGACCGGGTCGAGGCGCTCTACGAGAGCCAGTAGCCGATCCGACCCGCGGCCGTCGTCGCAAGCGGACCGGTCATATGCGGCCGGTCCCTACCGGGGATCGAATGCGTCGCGTCCGACTCGGCGACGGGATCCGCTTCGAGCTGACCGGCGGCGAGACGGTCGTCTGCGACGGCGAGCGGGCCACAGAGGGCGTTCGCGTCCTGAGCCACGCCCACGGCGATCACCTCTACCGCGGTGAGCCGGGAGCCGTGGTCTGTTCGGCCGTGACCGCCGATCTCGCGCGGGTCCGTCGCGAGGAGGCCCCGCTCGAACGGACCACCCATCCCGCGATCGAACTGCGAAACGCCGGACACGTCCCCGGATCGCGTGCGGCGCTGATCGCCGACCCCGATGGCACTCGCTACCTCTACACGGGCGACTGCTCGACGCGCGATCGGTTCTACCTCGACGGGTTCGATCCCGTAACGGTCGACGCCGACGTCCTCGTCATCGAGGCGACCTACGGCGAGCCGGAGTACGTCCTGCCGCCACAGGGGGAAGTAGAGGGCGAAATCGTCGACTGGCTCGACGACACGCACGATCGGCCCGCGTTGCTGTTCGGCTACACGCTCGGACGGGCACAGGAACTCCAGTTGCTCGCGAAGCGCTCCTCGCGCGAGCGGCTGTTCGTCACGCAAGCGACTGCGACAATCAACGCGGTGATCGAGAACCACTACGACGTGGAGTTCGGCGCTCGACGCTACCGAGAGTCGACCGAACTGGACGCCGGCGACGTTCTGATCCTTCCCACCCGGACGAGCAAGCTCGCGTTCGTCGACGCGCTCGTCCGGGACCGAAACGCGATCAAGGCCGGCTTCTCGGGCTGGGCGCTGAATGACGGCTTCAAGTACCGCGGGGAGTATCACGTCACGTTCCCGCTCTCGGATCACTGCGATTTCGCCGAGCTCGTCGGGGTCGTCCGCGCCGTCGATCCCGAGGTCGTCTACACGCAACACGGCTCCGCGGAGGCGCTCGCGACGCACCTCGATCGGGAGGGCTACAAGGCCTACCCGCTGATTCGCGATCAGCGCTCGCTGGGCGAGTTCTAGCCCGCAGTCTACTCCAGCAGCTGCACCAGCTGGTGGCGGCGGCGCTCAACGTCGAGCGCGAGGTCGAGACCGGGATCGCCCTCCAGATACGCAAGCGTCGAGAGCGGGTCGACCCCCGCACGCTCGATCCGGGCCACGAGCGCCTCGATCTCGGATCGATACAGCGCGAGCGAGTCACACAGCGTCACCAACAGCGCGAGCGCGAGGGCGGTCTCGGGATCGTCGGGCAGCCTGGTCGAGAACTCCACGACGGCCGCTAGATCGTCGGTCACGGACCCCTCGTACGGCGTCGTCGTCAGACAGCGCCGACAGATCGCCGCCGTGGTGGGGTCGCTCGGGAGGTACTCGCGCAGATCGTCGGGGACGGCGACGGCGAGCGTATCGCCGCCACACTCTGGACACTGCATACCGGGAAAAGAACGAGCGGAATCAAAGTCCCTCGCTTACGGGAGGGATAGCGGTACCGCAAAAGTCGAGATGCAGTCCGAGACTCGCCCGAGCGACGAAACGGGCGTCTACGAAGTACTCCTCGCGCCCGGTTCGCTCCTCCCGCTCGTCGCCGGGCGGGACGCACAGCTCACCGACCACGGCGTCGTCCCCGAGGTGACCATCGGAGATCGAAAGTATAGCCGGAATCTCCTCGAAGCGGTGCCCTACGGCATCTCCGGCGACCAATCGACGGCAACAATGGGCATTCCGCAAGCGATGTGCCACCAACACCTCCACGCGCCGGAGGGAAGCCCGCCGCGCGGTTCTACCGGAACGGCCCGACTAGTCCGGTGTCTTCGCTATCTTGACTGCTGCCCTACTG
>JAWARX010000006.1:0-8774 GCA_038893155.1 Halalkalicoccus sp. | reverse complement strand
CGACCAGCTCGCCGGGGCGGACGTCCCGCACGAGCTCCCCGTCGAGCGTGTCGATGGCGGCCGACTCGGAGGCGATCATATATCCTCCGTCGAGCTTCCCGATACACAGCGGCCGGTTTCCCTCGGGGTCGCGCAGGCCCAACACGGTGTCGTCGTGGGAGATCGCGAGCGAATAGGAGCCGTGGATCCGGTTCATCGTCCGTTTGACCGCCCGGACGAGGTCCTCGTTCAGCAGGTTGCGCGCCAGATCGTGGGCGATCACCTCGGTGTCCCCGTCGCTGGTAAAAGCGTGGCCCATGCCCGCGAGTTCCTCGCGGATCTCGTCTGCGTTGACGAGGTTGCCGTTGTGAGAGAGGCCGAGCGAGCCGCTCTTGAACGAAACCGAGAAGGGCTGGGCGCAGGAGGAGTCGACGCTTCCGGCGGTGGGGTAGCGAACGTGGCCGATCCCCGTGCGGCCGTTTAGCCCGTCGAGGTCGCTCTCCGAAAAGGCATCGCCCACGAGCCCCATGCCGACGTGGCTGTGTTGCTGGAAGCCGTCGTGGGTGACGATCCCCGCCGACTCCTGCCCGCGGTGCTGGAGCGCGTACAGCGAGTAGTAAAGCGGCCGTGCGGCCCCGCGCTCCGCAAAGGAGACGCCGACGACGCCACACTTCTCGGTCGGTCCATCGTGGACCTGCCCCGTATCCATGTCCGTAGGACGGACCCCCAGCAGTAAAAAGCCCACGTAGCTGGATCGACCTCGATCTCTCTCGACGGATGTGTACAGCATCGTGTACATATCCTGGGTGAGCCGGGAGCTAGCCGGTCGAGATCGAGAGAGGAGATCCGGTCAGTTGTCGCCGGTCTTGCCCTTCTTCTTTACGTGATACGACTTCTCACCACAGCGACGGCACTTGACGTGCGTGGTGATGTTCTTCTTCCCTTGGCTCGGGGTTCCTGCGCCGGTCATGGAGTTATCGAGACGACGTTATCGCCGCGTATAATGGTTGTGTTGTCCCCGTCCTCGACGACGACGTTCATGTGCTGGTCGTAACCCGTCAGCGTGCCGACGAACTCCTCGCCGTCTTTCAGACGGACGGTCACGGCGTCGCCGATCGCGGCTTCGAGTACGTCAAGCGGTCGTCCACTCATACCCCTACCCGCACTCGATTCTCACTTAAGCGTACCGGAACTTAGAGTTCGACGCCGGACGCCGCGCCGTCGCCCCTCTCACCGACGAACACCGACAGCAGCGCCACCGCGTCGACCAAATCCCCGGTGTCGACCTCGACGGGTGTGTTACCGCGAACGCGCGTGTGTACGTGCATCATTCAGACACGCTGGCCATCGGTCCCGAACCCGGGGGGAAGGAACTCGTCCCGAACGGTCCGCTGTGTGTCGTCCATACCCGATCTGCCGGGCAGTCACGTATCAAGATTGCGACCGTCCACAACGGCTAAGTGTCCGGTCGATCCACGTTGGAACATGGGAGAGCAGAAGAAAACGCTGGTCGAGATCAACGTCGAGAACTTCGAGTTCAGCCCGAGCCCCCGCCTCGGCGGCGAGCTCGGAAAGACCCTCGAAAAGTACGAGGAGACCGGCTCGAAACTCGGGCTGTTCGGCTCGAAAGGCGAGAGCGAGGCGGAGTCAGACGAGAGCGATGAGGAATCCGGCGGGCTGTTCTCCTCCGAGGAGACGGACGAGAGTGGCGAGGTCGAGGCCGAAGACGAGGAAAGCGAGGACGACTCCGGGAGCGGTATCGGGCTCCTCGTCGGCCTGCTGTTCTTGCTGGTCGTCGCCGCGGTCGCAAAGAAGTTCGTCGCCGGCGACGAGGTCGAGGAGTACGAGGAGGTCGAACTCTCGGAGTACGAGAACTAGTCCCGAAGCATTTTGTCCGCGCGGCCCCAACGCAGTCGTGTGAATCCCCTTCGCAGTCTCCGGACTATCTCTCGGGCCTCCGGCGACGGCCCCGTCGACTGGTTCGCCGTCGGCGAAGCCGCAAAGGACGTCACCTCTCCGGGCTCGGTCGACCTCACCGAGCCCGAGATCGAGGGCTATCGCGCGGACGTCAAAGCCGCCCGCGGCTCGATCCGCGAGGTCGCCGCCGTCTCCTTCGACCTCCCGAAGACCATCGAGATCCAGAACCGCCACCACTGGATCGACGCCAACGTCGACACCTTCCGCCGGGTGATGGCCCCCATCGAGGCTCACACCGACGTCTTCTTTCCCGACGTTTCGCGGGTGTTGAACACCGGCTCGACGACGCTCATGCTCTCGTTTCTCGGGAAGAACGTGCTCGGCCAGTACGACCCCCTGTTGCTCGCGGAGGGCGATCCGGACCACGCGCTGTACTTCGTCCACCCGAACATCCACCGGGTCGCGGGCGAGCTCGACGTCGACGAGGAGCGCTTCAGGCGCTGGATCGCGTTCCACGAGGTGGCCCACGCCGCCGAGTTCGGGGCCGCACCGTGGCTCTCGACCCACCTCGAAGCGGAGATGGAACGCGGGATCGCCGCGCTCGCACAGGGCCGGTTCGACCGCGACGCGCTCCGGGAACTCGACGCGGCGATGACCGCCGTCGAGGGCTACGCCGAACTGATCATGGACCGGGCGTTCGACGAGGAGTACGCCGACCTGCGCGAGAAAGTCGAAGAGCGCCGACGCGGTCGCGGTCCGTTCACCCAGCTCATGCGCCGGCTGCTCGGGCTGGGGCTGAAACGCCGCCAGTACGAGCGCGGCAAGGCTTTCTTCGAGACGGTCGCCGACAAACGGGGGATCGAGGGCGCGAGCATCGTCTGGGACGCCCCCGAGAACCTCCCGACGAGCGAGGAGCTCGACGCGCCCGAGACGTGGCTCGCGCGGGTCTCAAATAAACGAAATCGCTCCTGATCGTCGCGTAGCTGGTGGTCGATACGCGTCCTCGATGTCACCGATCTCCCGAGTGGGTACAAGAGTGAACGCGCGGTCGGGCAGCTACTTTTATGCGATCGGCCGTCGTAAATCGGTAGACCGTTTCAGGTGACCGGCCGTGCGAGTTCGTGATAGCCGACGCCCGGTCCCGTAGAAACGGATCGCAGAATCACGGTGACTCTCGAATGACTGAAAACGTAAAAGAGCTCGTCCGGCGTGATCCGGAGGAGATCTGGACGGAGGGGAACCTCGATACGATCGATGAAATCTTCGCGGAGGAGTTCGTCCTGCACGATCCGGCCGCGACCGGCAAACCACAGGGTCGTGACGAATACAGGGCGTACGTCGAGTCGTACCGGCAGGCGTTTCCCGACGTGGAGTACGTAGTCGAAGACGTGATCGCCGAGGAGGAGATCGCTGCGGTACGATACGCCGCCCGTGGCACCCACGAGGGCGAGTTTCTGGGGCTGGAACCGACTGGTGAGCGAGTTTCGGTCACCGGAATGGAAATGTACCGCGTCGATGATGGTGAGATCGTCGAGATGTGGACGAGCTACGACGCCCTCGGCCTGTTCCAGGAACTCGGCGTCATCCCGCCACTGGAAAAGCTCGCCGAAAAGCAGGACGGAAACTGACCGAAGCACGCGATCGGCTCCGTCCCATCCGTCCGCACGCCGATTTCGATCGACCGTGACCCAGACGTACCGAGTACGGAGAGCGACCTGACCACCGCTGTCGGATGACAGTTCGTCCGACGGAACCGGGACCGTGAGTCGAACGAACCGGTCGGCCCCGCGCGTCAGCTGATCCGCCGCAGCCACCAGATCAGCGCCCCGCCGAGCGCCAGCCCCGCGCCCGTTACGGCTGCGGCCTGTACGGGCGTCGCACCGCCCGACAGCGCCATGATCCCGGCCGAGACCCCGACGAGCGCGATGAACCCCACGGCCAGGCGCTGAGAGCCGGCGCGTCGCTCCTCCTCGGTCATCGGACCGACCATCAGATCTCCCGGGGGACGCTTACGTGCATCCCGACGAATCGCCACTCCCCATCGACACGTTCGAGCGTCCCGCTCCAGCGCGCCTCGAACTCGTGGACCTCGCCCTCCTCGGTGGTCCAGGCCATCCGGACCTCGTCGGCGAACCACGCGGCCGAATCGCGCTCCGTAACGCGCAGATCCCGGCTCTCTACCTGCCAGTCGCTCGTCGTCTCGGTCTGTTCTCGAAGCCCCTCAGTAACCTCCTCGTAGCCGACGAGGCGCTCCGTAATGCCGACTTTCACCAGATCCTCGCGCTCGGCGAAAAACGGTTCTAAGGGATCGCCCGCCCGGAGCGCGTCGTAGTACTCTCTTACTACCTCCTCGGCGTTCATACCCCGTCGTCGGGCCGGGATGGCCTTAATTTACTGGAAGCCGCGTCCGACCTCCGCCTCGTCGATCAGCTCGTCGAGTTCGGCGCTCAGTAGTTCCTCCGCCTCTTCGAAGCCCTCCGCGAGCCGATCTAAGTTCTCCGGCCGGCCGTGGGAATCGTACTCCATCGGCCCGAACGCGGGGCTTTCTACGGCTTCCATCACGTCCTCGAACAGCGCGTCGGGCGTGGTCGGGGCGTCCGCGTGGACTTTGATCGTCTCCTCGAGGCGTTTGGCCTGCGTCTTCGCCGCGTCCTCGCTAGCGGGTGCGGCGCGCACCGCGAAGCGCCCGTCGTCGGTCTCGGGCAGGTAGCTGCCGATCTCGTCGTCGAGCTTCCGGGCGACCCGCGTGCCGACGCCCTGCACGTCGAACGGGTTCTTCGCGTAGGTCTTCAGGTGGAACACGCCTGCCCGGGGGTGGCCGAGATAGAGGTCCTCGCCGAGCCCCGTCGAGCGGTCGCCGGCGACCGCCCGCCAGTCGCCCGGCTCGGCGTCCGACTCGACCACCTCGCGAACGATGTCCTGCCACTCGCGGATCCGCATACCCGACCGTTCCCGCCGAGCCGGAAAGAGCGTGTCGGTCCCCGTGGGAACATATGACACTCCCGAAACAGTTTATATCCCTCCCCGAGGAGGAGGAAGATATGTACGGTCCGGGGGCGGCCTTCAGCCGGAAGGCCTACGCCTACGTCACGAGACCGAACGGCGACGGTCGACAGCTGCTCGTCTTTCGGGAGCGCGCGGCTCCCGACGCCGGCGTTCAGGTCCCGAAAGGGGGGATCGACGAGCACGAAGCGCCCGGTCAGGCGGTCCGCCGCGAGCTGTGGGAGGAAGCGGGGCTGGAACACGACCGCCCGGTCTTTCACCTCGCCTCCGATCGGTATCGCCGCGAGGACGGAAAGCGCGTCGCCAGACACTTCTTTCACTTCCCGGTCGAGGAAACGCGCGACGAGTGGGACCACGAGGTGACCGGTGACGGCGAGGATTCGGGACTCGTCTACGAGCTGTTCTGGCAGCCCCTACCGCTTCCCGACCGGCTCGCGGCCGGTATGGACACCTACGTGCCGCTGATCGAGGGGCGTCGCTCGCAGCCACCGACCGGGTAACCGACAGCGTTTTTCGCCCGACGGGCGTGATTCGACCGTGCAGGTCCGTGGAACCGTCGTTTCGCCGGGTGAATCCCGAACCGTCAGTACCCGCCACGGCGAGCGCGAGCTGGCCGAGCCGCTGGTCCGGACCGACGAGGGCGAGTTTTCCGTTACCCTGTGGGGAAAGTGGGCCGAAACCGTCGACTATCTCCGGGCGGGGATGGAGCTGGTCGTCACCGACGCCGAGGAGACCGAGTGGCAGGGCGAGACGGGCTATGCGACCACGCGTGATTCGTACGTGATCGTCGAACCCGGATTCCTCGTGAACGTCACTGACGTCCGCTCGTGGGTGCAGTGTCCCCGGATGTACTACCTCAACAAGCTCTCGGGCGTCCCACTGAACTACCCCGTGGTGAAGGGGACGATCGTCCACGACGTGTTCGGCGACCTCCTCCGGGGCGCGGACTTCGAGGAATCGATCGCGGATCGGGTCGAGGAGGCCGGCCTCGAACTCGGTCTGCTGGGTCGCGATCCCGAGGAGGTCCGCGAGGAGGTCCGACGGAACGCCCGTGCGATCGAGGAGTGGCTCTCGCAGGGGGTACTCGACGGGGAGGACTCCTGGCGCTCGGAGTACACCCTGATCAGCGAGCGCTTCGGGATCAAGGGCCGGGCCGACGCCCTGCGCCGGGGGATGCCGGTCGAGCTCAAGACGGGCAAGAACACGAACCGCGAGCCGCGGTTTCAGGACAAGATCCAGGCGGCCTGTTACGCGCTGTTGCTCGAAGAACAGGGCGGCGTCGGCGACGAACCGACCGACGGCGGCGCCCCCGACACCGCCACCCTGCTCTATACGAAAAACACCGCCCTCGACAGGAACGAGGAGACGGGCGACCTCTCGCCGGCCAAGGAGTTCTCGATCGGGCGCGGCCTCTTGGAGTTCGTCGTGCGCACCCGAAACGAGATCGCTGCAATGGAGTTCGATTCGAGCGTCCCGACGGGCTACGAATCGAACGCGAAGTGCGAGTACTGTTTCGAGCGGGACACCTGTATGGTCGTCTCCGGCCGATTGGATCAGGAGTCGAAAGCGGGGAAGATCGCCAGTTCGCTCCCCGAGCGCGAACGCGCGTACTTCGATCGCATGTATCGGGCGATCGAGCGCGAGCGGCGGGCCGCCCACCGGGAGTACGCGAAGCTGTGGGAACAGCGCCCCGAGGAGCGTGCCGCCGCCGACCGGGCGCTGATCGGTCTCGAACCGCTCGGGGAGGAGCTGCGCGAGGACGGTCGCTGGGAGCTTCGGGCCCGGTCGACGGGGGCGGTCTCGAAGATCCGCGAGGGCGACGTGGCGCTCGCGAGCGACGGCGATCCCGTCTCGGGCCACGCCGAACTCGCTCGAGTCGAGCGGTTAGGAGACGAGATCGTCGTGAGTACGGACGAACCGGTCGAACTTCGCCGTCTCGACGTCTACCCCTCCGATATGAGCGCGGACGGGATGCTCACGGCGCTGCACGACGCGCTGTTGAAGGGCGAACAGCGCCGCAAGGACCTGCTCTTCGGCGACGCGACACCAGCGTTCGATCCGGTCGACGGGACGTTCGTCGGGAACAACGCCGCCCAGGACGAGGCGGTCTCGCGGGCCGTCGGCGCGAACGACTTCGCGCTGATCCACGGCCCGCCGGGCACCGGAAAGACGTACACGATCGCCCGGACGATCCGCGCGCTGGTCGAGCGCGGCGACCGGGTGTTGCTGTCGGCGTTTACGAACCGCGCGGTCGACAACGCGCTCGAAGCGCTCGCGGATCAGGGGTTCACCCGGTTCGTCCGCGTCGGCACCGAACACGGGGTCCGCGAGGACATGCAGCCCTACCGCCTCTCCGGTCGGGGCGATCCCGAAGAGCGCGCCCGAACCCTCCGGGAGGCTCCGGTCGTGGCCGCGACGACCGCAAGCTGTGGCTCGCGGGTCATGCGCGAGCAGTCTTTCGACGTCGCGCTCGTCGACGAGGCCTCACAGCTCACGGAGCCGGCGACGCTTGCGGCCATCAACAGGGCGAAACGGTTCGTGCTCGTGGGCGACCACCACCAGCTCCCGCCGGTCGTCCGGTCCGAGGGAGAGGCGAACGAGAACGTCGCTGATCTCTCCCGGTCGCTGTTCGAGCGCCTGATCGAGGAACACCCGGACGCGGGCGTGATGCTCGAACGCCAGTACCGGATGGCCCAGCGAATCCAGGCCTTCTCGTCGAACGAGTTCTACGACGGGAAGCTCAGGCCCGCGACGGGCGCGGTTGCCGCCCAGCGGATCGAAGACCTGGAGGGGGTCGCCGTCGAGGCACTGCCCGAGGAGCTGTGCGACCCGGTTTCCTTCGTCGAGGTAGCGGGGGACGGGGCGGCCCACACCGACGCCGCGGAGGCGCGGCGGATCGCCGAGCTGGTCGAGGGGTGCGTCGCGGCGGGGGTCGACCCCGGCGACATCGGCGTGATCGCCCCGTTTCGTGCGCAGGTCGCGACGATCACCCAGCAGGCGCGCGAGGGCGTGGCGGTCGATACGGTCGATCGGTTTCAGGGCTCCAGTAAGGAAGTGATCCTCGTTTCGTTCGTCGCCACGACGCCCGCCGACCTCGAAGGGCCGATCTTCGAGGACTACCGCCGGCTGAACGTCGCGCTCACGCGCGCGAAGAAGGCGCTCGTGCTCGTCGGCACGCGACACGCCCTCGAAGCCGATCCGCTGTACGCACGAATGGTCGAGTGGGCGAGCCGTCGATAGGACTTTGGACGAACCCGCCCTCTAGAGGGTATGGACGACATCTTGAGCGCCATGGGGGCCGGAGCGGCCGGATCGGCCGTCGTTACCGCGATCTTGCTCGTGACGCAGGTTACCTCGGGGTTCGGAGTCCACGTCTTTCGGATCCTCGCCGAGATGGTCGGCTCCGACAGCGTGCTGTTGGGCCTGGTGCTGTTTTTCGGCGGCGGGATGATCACGTGGCCGCTTCTGTACATCACGCTCGGTCAGTACCTCCCGGGAGAGGGCGCGGCCCGCGGGATGATCTTTGCGGCCGTCCTCTGGCTCGGCTTCGCGCCGGCGTTCAGTAGCGGCGTCCTCGGAACGGGTGCCCCCGCGGTCGTGCAGGGCAGGGCCGGACTGCTCATCTACCTGCTCGTGACGCTGTTCGCCCACCTCATCTACGGGGCGATCCTCGGGGCGGGCTACCTCCGGCTCGGCGGCTCTGAGATGGGCTCACCAGCGGTCTAGTCCTCGCTCGCGAGCGCGCCCGTCCCCGCGCGCTCGCCCTCGCCGATCGATTCGAGCACGCGCTCGTGAAACTCCTTCAGGACCGCACTCTCGTCTTCCGCGAGCACGACGTCGCTGCCGTGATCGTCGAGCCGGTGGCCGGGAACATG
>JAWARX010000005.1:0-11399 GCA_038893155.1 Halalkalicoccus sp. | reverse complement strand
GGGTGTCGAGAGCCGCACGCGACTCGGAATCGAGCGACACCGTCACACGGTCTGTCATGGTGAGTACTCGGCGTCCGCGGACATATACCCTCAGAACGAGCCGCGCCGGTAGAGAAACAGGTCGATACCGGTGAGGACGAGCGCGAGCGCGAGGATCCCCGCTCCGGCGGTCGGCTCGCCCAGCGAGAACGCGTAGAGCGCGAGCGCGATCAACAGCGCGTCCAGAAAGCCGATCATCAGGAGCATGCCGCCGAGACCCCCTCCGGACTCCTGGTCCTCCGACTCGGGTTCGTCCGCGGTCGCTTCGCGGTTCTCGCTCATGACTCGTTCTTCGACCGGACGCTCCTAACGGTTCTGCTCCGGTCAGGGCCGTCGCGACGACCCCCGTTCTCGGGGCGATCCCGGCGGCGCGTACATGACCCAGTCCCGGCCCGGGATCGTGATCTCGACGTCGCCGTTTCCGTCCGTCCTGACGGTCTCGCCGTCGCCGGCGAAATCACAGAGTGGCTGGCGTCCCGACCACGAGGTCTCGACTGTTTCGGTCCGTGGCTCCGCCGCGACGTTGATGCCCGCGAGCAGATTGCCCGCGCGCTCGTAGACGTAGAGCTCGCTGTCGGCGTGTCGGTCGATCAGCTCGCCGCTCGCGAGGTTGTTCTTCACCCAGATGAGCTCCCGAATCCTCGGGTCTTCGAGGTCCTCGCCGGCCGTCGTCCGAAACAGCTGGGCGGTTCCCGGATACGAGAGGAGGACGGCATTCGCGAGATCCATCGCCGTACCCTCGGGGCTGTCCGGGCCGACACCCGGGCCGGCGGTGTCGTGGTTCTGAGCGAACGTCACCGCAGCCTCGGGGTTCCGCGAGACGAGTCCACGGTCCTCCTCGCCGTGGAGTTCCGCTAGATCCCCCGTTTCGAGGGCCTCGGTGAGCCGATAGTAAAACGGGAAGTCGAAGGCGTCCATCCCGGTGTCGACGAACACCTCGATCTCGTCCGTATCTCGCCAGACCTCGCCGACGCGCCAGAGGCCGAGCTCGTCACACAGCGGGTTGACCACGTCCTCGAAGTACCACGGCCAGACGTGTGCCGCGGCGTCGAAACGCACGCCGTCGGCACCGACGTCGGACAACTTCTCGAGGTAGTCGGCGTGTGCCGCCTGTACCTCCGGATGCCTGACGTTCAGGTTCGGCAGATCGAGCAGGGAGCCGTCGAACTGCTCGTCCTCGAAGACCCCCTCGTTCCGGTACTCGAACGCGGGGACCTCGGTGAAGTGCTCTTCGACCTCGAACTGCGGCCAGTCGAGCACGGTCGTCTCCAGCGGATCGTCGGAGTCACCCCACCGGTCGGCGGGTGCCGGGTCCGGGTTCGCCATGTGGTTGAGCACGGCGTCGAGGACGACCTCGATGCCCCTGTCGTGCAGCGTCTCGATCAGCGCCCGAAGCTCCGCTTCGGTGCCAAGCGGTGAGTCGAACTCCCGGAGGTCGACGGGCTGGTAGCCGAGTGGCGGGTGTGGCTGGAGGTGGCCGTAGTGGGGATGCTCGGGCTCGTAGAACCCCTCCTGCTCGGCGGTCGCCTGATGCTGAACGTCGAGTTTGAAGTTTGCGGGCTGGGGGAGCCAGACCGCATCGACGCCGGCATCGGCCAGCAGGTCGGCGTCCGCCTCGACGTCTGACCATCGGGCGTGGAAGTACTGGTAGATCACCGGCTCGCCGGGGCCCTCGGCCGTCGGTCCTTCGATCTCGCTTTCCGCGCTCGTCGGCGAGACGCCCGCGAGGCCGACGGCGGCCGTCGCGCCGAGCCCGCCGATGAACCGTCGCCGTCCGAGACCGCGCGAGTCGCCCGCAGTAGTGCGATCGTCGTTCATAAGAAATCGTGATGTAGTACTACATCATAAATACCGAGGGTCGATCGTCGGCTCGGTCGCTCGACCGGCGGGAATCCAACTGCGCTACGTGGCCACAGAACCGCATCAGGTCGCCGTACTCACGATCTTGATCACGTCGCCCTCCTCTAGTTCCGTTCCCTCCCCGATCCGGCGGTTCGAGCGCGCGTCGACGGCGTGGAGGTAGCCCTCGCCGATGTCGGAGTGGACGGCGTACGCCAGATCCTTCGGGGTCGAGCCGGCCGGAAGCAAGAACGCGTCGGGGAGCACGTTGCCCTGCCCGTCGGTCCAGCGCGTCTCGTTTTCGACGGGGTAGGCCGTAAAGCGATCGAGCAGGTCGTAGACCGCGCCGTCGAGCGCTTGCTGGACCCCCGTGCCGCCGTGCTCGCGCATCGTCTCCCGAAGCTCCCCCAACCGATCGCGCTGGGCGTCGCTGAGATCCCCGAGCACCTCGAAATCCGGATCGCCCGGGTCGTACGCGAGCAGGCCGGCTTCCGCGCCCTTCCGTAGCGCGAGCTCGCCCTCGGCGGTGGTCGGGATCACGTGCCGACCCGCCTCCTCGCCGGCCTCGCGCAGCCGCTCGATGTTCTCGGGGGGCGCGACGTCGGCCTTGTTCGCGGCGACGACGATGGGCTTCGTTCGGGCGCGAACCAGCCGGGCGAGCGCTTTTTTGTCCTCGTCGCCCCATTCGCGCGGGTTCTCGGGATACTCGAGTTCTCTGAGAACGACCGCGACGTCGGCCTCGCTCGCGCCGAAGCCGGTGAGCACGTCGGAAATCGCCTCGTCGATCTCGAAGCCCGGAGAGCGCGACTGGCGCTCGACGCCCTCCCAGTTCCGGGCGACGATGCCCGCGAGCCACCTGTCCATCTCCTCCTCGACGAAGTCGATCTCCTCCGTGGGATCGTAGGTGCCGATATCGACGGGCTCGCCCTCGGCATTGGTTCCCCCGGAGGCGTCCACGACGGTGACGATCGCGTCGGCGTTCGTGAGTGCGTCCAGAAACTGGTTTCCTAACCCTCTCCCCTCGTGTGCGCCCGGCACCAACCCGGCGACGTCGATCAGCTCGACCGGGACGTAGCGTTTCCCGTCGCGGCAGTTCTCGTTGCCACAGCGCGAATCGAGCCCGAGACAGGGACACTCGGTGCGGACGTAGCTCACTCCCCGGTTGGGGTCGATCGTCGTAAAGGGGTAGTTCGCCACGTCGACCTCCGCGCGGGTCGCGGCGCTGTAGAAGGTGGATTTCCCGGCGTTTGGCTTGCCGGCGAGCGCGAGCGAGAGCATACCGGACGTACCCGCGAGTGGGGGAACTGCCTTTCGGTGCGCTCTAATCGTCGGCGGGCGAGTCGCGTCCGCGCCCGGCGAACGGCGTCGCCGACAGCCCCTTTCGCCGCGAATCGAGCTCCGAGAGGCCGTAGATCACCACGACGAGCGTCGCGAGACCGATCGGAATGAGGATCAGCTGCGGCAGACCCGTCAGCCCGTAGAGCGCGTAGACGAACGTGGCGACCGCGGCGGCGGTCAGCGCGTAGTAGATCTGCGTGCGGACGTGGTCGATGTGGTCCGCGCCGGCGAACGTCGAGGACAACACTGTGGTATCGGAGATCGGCGAGCAGTGATCGCCGAAGATCGCCCCCGAGAAGACCGCGCCCGTCGCGACGGCGAGCATCTCGGTCGAGCCACCGGAGACCTCCCACGCCAGTGGGATCGCCACGGGCGTCACGAGCGCCATCGTCCCCCAGGAAGTGCCGATCGAAAACGAAATGAATCCGGCGGCAAAGAGGATCACGATCGGCAGCAGCGTCGGCGTGATGATCCCCGCCGCGGCGTCGGTCACGTACGCGCCCGTGCCGAGCGCTTCGGCGACCGCCCCGATCGACCACGCGAGCACGAGGATGGCGATCGCGTGCAGCATGAGGCCGAAGCCGTCGAGCACCGTCTCCATGCCCTCGCTCAGCGAGAGGATCCCGTAGGCGATCGCGAGCACGAGCGCGGTCGCGGCCATCGCAAAGGAGCCCCAGACGAGCGCGCCGATGAAGTCGGCGCTCTCTGCCATTTCGAGCGTCGACGCGCCGGGCGAGTAGCCGCTCCAGGTCGCGCCGACGGCGACGACGATCACCAGCGCGAGGATCGGCAACAGGAACGTTCGAAGCATCGGGTCGTCGACCTCGACCTCGCCCAAGTCCTCTTTCATGCTCTGGAGGGGCTGAGCGCCGTCGCGGTTTCACCTTGCCCGTGCGCTGGGCGCGGTGTTCGGCGTCGAGCATCTCGCCGTAGTCCCGGCGCATGAGGACGACGATCCCGACCATGAGCAGGGCGAACAGACAGTAGAGGTTGTAGGGAATGCTTCGGATAAAGGTGAGGAACGCCGAGGGCGCGACGTCGGCGATTCCGGCGGCGTCGTAGCCCGTCTGGACCATGCTGATCTGGAAGGCGACCCAGCTCGAGATCCCGAACGTCGCCACCGGCGCGGCCGTCGAATCGAGCAGGTACGCGAGCTTCTCGCGTGACATGTTCATCTCGTCGGCGATGTCCTTCATCGAGGAGCCGACGATCGCGGTGTTCGCGTAGTCGTCGAAGAACCAGACCATGCCCAGCAGCCACGTCGCGAGCCCGACCTTTCTGTGGGAATCGAGGCGGCTGGTCGCGTAGTTCGCGACCGCGAGCGAGCCGCCCATCCGCCAGATCAGCGCGATCCCCGCACCGAGCAACGAGACGAAGACGATGATCTGGGCGTGAAAGACGTCGTCCCCGATCGACTCGACGATCCACGCGAACGTCTGGACCACTCCCAGGCTCCCCGAGTAGATGATTCCTCCCGACCAGACCCCGACGAACAGCGATAACAACGCCCGCCGCGTGACGATCGCGAGCACGATCGCGACCAGCGGCGGGACGAGCGACAGCACCCCGAACTCGGTTGGCATACCCGCCAGTCGCTAAGGCACGTGTTAACACTTTCGTCGCCGCGGATCGCTGCCGTCACCGAAACCCGGACGACGGAACCGCCTGCCCCTATCGGTCGGCTTTTGCCTCGAACTCGATAAGGACGGGCATGGCAACGGAGTTCCTCTCCCATACGGCTCTCGTGGAGCGACTCGAAGGCCACACGTTCGAGCGCCCGCCCGCGATCGTCGCGAACGCCCACATAACCGGATTGGGCGTCGCCCGCGCGCTCGCGGCTCACGGCGTGCCCGTGATCGCGCTCGACAGAACCGGCGACGGCGTCGCTTCCTCCTCGAAGGCGGTGACGTTCGCCGGGGAGGTGACCTACCCGCTGGACGACCTGGAGGGCTTTCGCGAGGACGTCGAAGAAGTCGCTGCCGCGGTCGAGGGCGAGCCGGTCGCCTTCGGTTGCATGGACGAGTGGGTCCACGCCTTCGCCGATGCCGAACCGGAGGGCGTGCGTCTGCCATTCGCTGAAAAGAGCGTGGTCGATCGGGTGCTCGACAAGGAGTCGCTGTACGGGCTCGCCGAGGAGCTCGGGGTTCCGTACCCCGAGACCTACCGGCTCGCGGGGATCGGCGGCGAGTCGCCCGCCGCGGCCGCGGCGCTCGGCGATCCCGTCGCGCCCGAGGAGGTCCTCGATCGTCTCGAGTTCCCGTTCGTGATCAAGCCCGCGCGAAAACGCGAGTTCGAGGAGGCCGTGGGGACGAACGTCATCGAGGTCGGAAGCGAGAGCGAGTACGCGGAGGTGATCGAGACGGCCCGCGAGGCCGATATTCGAGTTATGGCCCAGGAGAAGGTACCGATCGCCGAGGGCGAGGACTGTTCGCTCGCCTCGTACGTCCCGCCCGCGGGCGATCCGCTCACGTTCGTCGGCAACCCGCTCGTCAGGTTCCCGAGAGCGTTCGGCACCTCCTGCGTCGTCGAGCGCGTCGATCGCCCCGAGATCGAAGAGCGCGCGCTGTCCGTCCTCTCGGAGACTGGCTACCACGGCATCAGCGAATCGGAGTTCGTCTACGACCGCGAGCGAAAGGAGTACGTCTTACTCGACATCAACACCCGGCCGTGGAAGTGGATCGGCCTCCCTGTCACTGCGGGCGCGAACCTGCCGATGGCCGCCTACGGCGCGGTCGCGGACGCCGACGTGGGGTACGAACCCGTCGGGATCGCCGACGCACGCTGGGTCTACCTGCCCGACTACCTCGAACTGCTCGCGACCGACAACTCCTTCGGCGACGTGCTCACCGAAGACCAGTGGCGAGCGCTCGTTTCGGGCGCGTTCGAAGACGGCGACGACCTGACGACGGGCGTCTACTCGCCGTCCGACCCGGGACCGACCTACGACGTGATCCGGACGACATTCGGCGGAATCGAGTACTACTGCTCCTGCTAGCGGACCTTTTTCCGCTTCGGGATTCGCTCGTTCGCGTCGCTCCCTCGCGAACCGCTCGCGCAAAAACCTCCTCGAAAAAAGCCGCTCGTGCCTTCGGCACTCGCGGTCCGCACCGCACTCTTTCGGTCTCAACTGGTGGCTCCGTCTCTTTTTTCTTCGCCGGTATCAGGCGGCTTTTGACGGCGGAGGCCGAGATCACGGGTATGACAGGGGAGCGACTGGGCCTGAACCTCTTTACGATGAACTCCGTCGAGCACGTCAGCGCCGGGTCGTGGCGCTATCCGGGCGATCAGTCCCACCGGTATACGGACCGGGAGTACTGGACCGAACTCGCGAGAACCGCCGAACGCGGCGGGTTCGACGCGATCTTCTTCGCGGACGTCCGCGGGATCTACGACGTTTACGACGATAGCAGGGAGATGGCCATCGAGCGGGCGGTCCAGACCCCCTCGAACCATCCCCAGGCGCTGGTGCCAGCGATGGCCGAGGTGACGGATCACCTCGGCTTTGCGATCACGCGCTCGACGACCTACGCGCACCCCTACCAGCTGGCCCGCGAGTTCTCGACGCTTGACCACCTCACCGAGGGGCGGATCGCGTTCAACGTCGTCACCTCGTATCTCGAGAGCGCCGCGCGGAACCTCGGACTCGACCGGCGGATGGACCACGACGCACGCTACGACCGCGCCGCGGAGTTCATGCAGGTGTGCTACCGGCTGTGGGAGGGAAGCTGGGACGACGACGCCGTCTTACGGGACCGCGAGCGAGGCGTCTACACCGATCCCGAAAAAGTCAGGGAGATCGGCTTCGAAGGCGAGTACTTCTCGGTTCCGGGCCCCCACGGCTGTGAGCCCTCGCCCCAGCGCACGCCCGTGATCTACCAGGCGGGCTCCTCCGAACGGGGCCGCGCGTTCGCCGCGCGAAACGCCGAGGCGGTCTTCACGAGCCAGCCCACGGAGGACGGGGTCCGCGAGTACATGAGCGACATGCGCGAGCGGGCGGCCGAACTCGGCCGCGATCCCGACTCGCTCGACTTCTACGCCGGGATCGTGCCGATCGTCGGCGAAACCGCGGAGATCGCCGAGGCCAAACACGAGAGCTACAAGGAGACGATCGACGTGGAGGCGACGCTCGCGCTGCTGAGCGGCTTCATGGACATGGATCTCTCCGAACTCGATCCCGACCGGAGGCTCGAACACATCGAGACAGAGGCGATTCAAGGTGCCGTCAACGCCTTCACGAAGAGCGATCCCGACCGCGAGTGGACCGTCGGGGAGATGGTGCGGTTCGCCGGGCTCGGCACCACCTCGCCGGTCGTGGTCGGCACCCCCGAGGAGGTGGCCGACGCATTCGAACACTGGTTTCGCGAGGTCGGCGTCGACGGGTTCAACGTGAAAGAGGTGATCAGGCCGAACAGCCTGCGGGATTTCGTCGATCTCGTCGTACCCGAGCTACGAGAGCGCGGGCTCGTCAGGGAGCGCTACGAGGGCGAGACGCTGCGCGAGACGATGACCGGCCGGTCGAAACTCGCCGCGGACCACCCCGGAAAGCGCGAGGCGCTGTCGGCGATGGATCGGGAGCTATAGCTCGACGGCCATCATCACCTCGTCGACGTACTCGCCGTCGATCTTGTAGTGGCCCTCTCGCACCGCCTCGATCTCCCAGCCGTGGTCCTCCAGGAACTCGATAGCCCCCTCGTTCGTCGAGGGAACGCTCTGATACACCCGCTCGTAACCCTGGGAGGCCGCCCACTCGAGGCCGCGTTCGAGCAGGTGGCCGCCGAGGCCGTGGCCGCGGTACTCCTCCAGGACGCCCATGGTCAGCTCGGAGGTGTGCGAAAGCTTCTCTATTTCGGGCGATCGGAGGTGGACCCAGCCGACGACGTCCTCGTTGACCGTCGCGACGAAGAACACCCGCGACTCGACGTCGTCCCGGCGGAGCAGTTCGCGCTCGTGATCGAGCTCCTGGGCGACCGACTCGGCGACGATGTAGGTCCGTTTCTCTGCGACCTGTCGGAGCACGCCGCGGCTCCCCGAGAGGTCGGCCTGTCGAGCGGGTCGGACGTGGAACTCGATGTCGTCGCGGGTGAACTCCTCCTCTTCGCCCTCGAGTTCGGGGACGACCTGCAGTCCGCCGCCGAGGGATTCCTCTAAGAGGCCGTTTCGCTTCAGGATCGCGACGTGGTGGCGAAAGCCGCCGGGGTCCTGCGGGAACGTCGCCTCCTGGACGCTCTCGTAGTCCGTCGGCCCGTGTTCCTTGACGTAGTCGTAGATGCGCTCGCGGTCGCTGTGATCGAGATCCGGACTCGTCCGTGCGTTCATGGACTGTGATACCACACCGCGCATCAATAATCTTCCGTCCGATCTATCGGCGCGGCGGGACGTGGGTGAGAAGTTGGGCGGTGTCTCGAACGTTGTGGGTGTCGACGAACAGCTCTGCGGTTTCTCGCACGGAGAACTCGGCGTCGATCTCGACGCCGTAACACAGCGCGTACAGTTCGAGCCACGCGTTGAGCGCCTGCTCCAGCCGGTCGTGTTCCGTCTGCGAGAGCCGCTGGCCGCTCGATCGGGCCTCGATGTAGAGCTCCAGAACGGGCCACAGTCCCTCTTCGAGGTACGAAAGCGCTCGTTCGTCCGGGTCTGCGGGCGGGTCGAACGCCGCCCGCTCCTCGCAGGCGTGCTCCGCAGCCCTTTCGATCCGCGCGTGGAGACGTTCGCTCCCGCCGCTCATCCCTCGCGGAACTCGACGCCCTTGCCGCCGCGGGGGTGTTCCCAGCGGGTGTCGGCGACGATCGCGCAGGTGCCACACTCGACGCAGGGCTGGGTGTCGAGACTCACGAGCCGTTTTTCGCTGCCGTTGGTTTTCACTACCTCCTCGCGGTAGCAGCCCCCGCCGAACTCCCGGGCGCTGACCGGGCAGGCGGTCACCGCGACGCCGCTCGCCTCGACCGACTCGTCGAGCAGCTCGATGTGGGGGTTTCCGATGTCGGTGTCGTAGGTCAACTCGCCGATCCGATCGGCGAGGCTCGGCGGCTCGACGCCGCTTTCGCCCTCGACGGGCTCGCCCAACTCCTCGGCGATGACCGTCGGAAGCGTCACGTAGGGGGTGGCGGTGTCGGGCACCATCATCGAGAGCAGGGGCGAGCTGTAGAGCCGTTCGAGCCCGTTCGCTCGCGAGAGCACGCGGATCCCCGTCCGCCCGATTCGAGAGTCGACCACGCCGTCTGTGAGGTTCGCCACCGGTCCGCGCTCGCCCAGCGCGCTCGCGACCTCGTAGCGCCGCGGGCGGAGCTTCTCCATCACGCCCTCGTCGGCCAGTCGCTTGGCGTAGCGCTCACCCGCGAGTGTCGGGTCGCCCCGCGACCGTGCCTCGACGAACGCTTCCGCGGCGAGCGCCCCCGCCGTCACCGCGTGGTTCATCCCCTTGATGATCGGGCCCTGGGCCTGCATCTGCCCGCCCGCATCGCCCACGAGGACGAGCCGCCCCTCGTGGGGCTCTCTGAGCGCGACCTTCTTCGAGTCGGGCACCAGCTTCGCGCTGTACTCGCGCTCGCGGTACTCGCCGTCGAGCCACTCGGCGAGGAAGGGATGGGTCAGCAGCGCGTCGAGCAGCTCGTGGGGCTCGGCGCGCTCGGCCGCGAGCGAGTCGAGGTGGAAGACCGTGCCGACCGAGAGCGACTCCTCGTTGGTGTAGAGAAAGCCACCGCCGCGAACGTCCGAAAAGAGGTCGCCCGAGAAGAGGTGTGCCTCGCCTTCGTCCTCGCTGATGTCGAACCGCTCGTCCACGTCGGGCAGATCGACCACGGCCTTCACGCCCTGGAACCACTCTTCGGGGTGCTCCCAGTCCATCAGCCCGGCGTCCCGGGCGAGTTCGGAGTTGACGCCGTCGGCCGCGACGATCAGATCGGCAGTAATGGGGTCGAGTTCGTCGCAGGTCACGCCGACGATCTCGCCTCCCTCCCTGAGGAGGCCGTTCACTCGAACCTCGGTCAGCAGGCCGCCGCCGGTCTCTCGCGTCATCTCGTGAACCCGCTCGGCGAGCCACGCGTCCATCTTCCGGCGGAGCACCGCGTCGCTCCACTCGGTGTCGTGCTCGTGGAGATCCGTGATGTCGAATGTTTTTACTTTCTCGCCGGCAACGTTGTGGAGGTAGTACTCGGTGATGGGCCGTTCCGCTGCCTCCTCGCGAAACTTCGGAAAGAGGTCGTCGATCGTGTACGGCGCGGACTCCTCGGCGTAGAGCAGCCCTCCCGAGACGTTCTTCGAGCCGGCCTCGACCCCGCGTTCGAGCACGAGCGTCTCGACGCCGTTTCGCGCGAGCGTCGCCGCCGCGGCCGCCCCGCCCGGCCCGCAGCCGACGACGACCGCCTCGTAGCGTTCGTACTCTTCGACGCTCCCGCCGACGCTCGCGGCCTCGCCCCGATCGAGCGCTTCTGCGGGCGCGTTCTCGGTCTTCTCCTCCGGGTCGGTGTTCGTGGCCATCAGTCACTACCCCCTTCGCCGCCGTCGGCGGCCAACGGAACCGGCTCGCCGCGCTCTACTGCCTCGGTTAGCCTCGGCAGGACCTCGAAGAGGTCGCCCTCGATGAAGTAATCGGAGAACTCCTTGATGTCGGCGTCGGGATCGGTGTTGATCGAGACGATCGTCCCCGACTCGTCCATGCCGACCTTGTGCTGGATCGCGCCGCTGATCCCCGCGGCGATGTACAGGTCGGGCGCGACGACCTGTCCGGTCTCGCCGATCTGGCGCTCCTCCTTCGAGTAGCGCTCGACGTGGCCCTCGAACTGGTAGGATGAGGTGACGATCCCCCGGGTGATCCCGAGGTCGGCGTCCTCGAAGGCGTCGACCAGTTCGAGGCCGAGCTCCATTCCCTTCGTCGGATCGTCGCCGATCCCCCGTCCGAGCGCGACGATCACCTCCCTCCCCGTCAGATCGACCCCGCCCTCCAGGCGGTCGTGGTCCTCGATCGTCACGCGGAACCAGTCGTCCGAAAGGGTCGCGTCGAACGCGACGACCTCGCCCTCGCGCTCTGCGTCGGGTTCGGGCAGGTCGAAACTGCCCGGGATGACCGACGCGCCCTGCGGGTGGAACTCCCGGCCGGGGGCGTCGAGACAGAGGATGGTCGAGTACTCGAACCCCGAGAAATCGGGCCGTTTCATGTGGAGAACCCGCTCGAACTCCTTTTTGTC
>JAWARX010000004.1:0-4606 GCA_038893155.1 Halalkalicoccus sp. | reverse complement strand
CATCGGCGGCGCCTGATCCGACCGGCGGTCGCAAGCAGATCATCAGCCCGCACACGTGGCCTCGTGCGCGAAGGAGGGCCCGCATGGATTTCCATTCCATCAATCCGGCCACCGGCGTGACCATTGCGAGCTATCCCGCAACCGAGCGGCGCGCCATCCCGGAAATCAACGAGAACGACACGATCAGCGTCGCCGAGATCAAGTTCGGCGACAACGACCGCCTCGCGGCGATGGTCACGAACGAAAACGGCGGGATCGAGTCGATGGGCGGCGCCCAGCTCGAGGTGATAAGCGAGGACAACCAAGGTGCACAGGAGCTCGGCGGCGAGGTGACTGATGAACTCATCGCCGATGGCGCTCACGTGGTAACGGGCTGTTTCTCCTCGCCGGTGACCAGCGCGGCGTCGACCGCGGCCGAACGGGCGGGCGTTCCGTTCGTCATTTCGGTCTCCGTCGCCGACGACATCCTCCAGGAGACGCAACTGGACTACGTCTACCGACCGCAGCCGCGCTCCGATCAGATGGCCCGAGACCACGCGGAATACATGCCTCAAGCGATTCGCGACGCTGACCACAGCGTCGACACCGCGGGTATCTACTACATCAATATCGACTTCGGTCAATCAGTTCGGGACAGCCTCCGAGAGTACCTTCCCGAGCAGGACATCGAGATCGTCCAGGAAGTCGGGGTCGATTTCGGCGAGACGGCCGACACGCAAGTGACACAGCTTCGAGACGCGGATCCGGACATCGTGATCGCGATCTCCTACGAGGCCGAGACGGTCGAACTCGTCCGCGCCATGGACGACCAAGACTACCAACCGCCGTTCCTCGCCGGGTGTTCGAACGAGGCGCTCAACGACCGGGGCGCCCTCGAAACGATGGGCGACACTGCCGAGGGTGCCCTAGCAACGAACTTCGCGCTGAACCCCGTTGATGAGCGCGCCGCGGAGGTCCGCGAGCGGTTCGAAGACGAGTTTGACGAGTCGTTCGACGCCAACGTCGCGATGACCTATGCTTCGACGCAGGTCATCATCGCGGCCATCGAGGAGACCGGCGCAGCCGATCCCGATGCGATAAACGACGCACTGCGAGAGATTGAGGTGACAGACCACATCGCCGCCATGCCGCCGATCACCTTCGACGAGTACGGCGAGAACGAAAACGCATTGGCGCCCCTGTTTCAGGTTCAGAACCTCCAGGATCGCGTCGTCACGCCGGAAGAGTTCGCCGAGAGCGAGGTCGACCTCTAAGCATCTCGATGATTTCATCACTTCCCATCGGATCGAGAATCCCCGCCGAGCTAGCCAGCTCAAATCCCGATCTCCTCGCTCAGCTCGCGTTTATTAGACCATCGACGGCGCTGCAACTACTCGCGTTCGCGGTCTTGCTTGGCGGCATCTACGGGCTCGTCGCGCTCGGATTGACGATGATCTTTGGGGTGATGGACGTGATCAACTTCGCCCACGGCGCACTGATGGTCGTCGGGATGTACGTCGTCTGGTGGGCGACCAACGAGCTCGAGCTGAATCCGTTCTTGATGATCCCGATCGCGGTCGCCCTGTTGTTTGCCCTCGGCGTCGTCATCCACCTGTTGACGATCGCGCCGATCATCGAGGCCTCACAGGAGAACCAGCTAATCGTCACCTTCGGCGTGCTGTTGATCGTCGTCAGCGCTATCGAAATCGCGTTTTCCGCGAATCCACAGAGTTTAGACGTCGACCTCGGCTCGATCGGAATCGGTGACGTCTTTCTGCCCGAAGGGCAGCTCTACGCCCTGATTGTGGCGGTGTTCGCCGTCGCCGTCTCCTGGACGTTCCTGCGGTATACCCAGCTCGGTCGGGCGATCCGCGCGACGGCGGACAACCGCGAGGCTGCCCAGTACGTCGGCATTAACGTTCCCCGGATCGACTACCTCACGTTCGGACTTGGCGCGGCCCTTGCCGGTCTCGCGGGGGCAGTGATCCCGTTCTTTCAGCAGATCAACCCGCACCTGGGCGATACCTACTTGATCAATGCCTTCGTCATCGTTGTCCTCGGCGGCCTCGGATCGTTCCCCGGCGCGCTGATCGGCGGGATGATCATCGGCTTCGTCCACGTTCTCGGGCAGTTCTTCCTACCCGGATCGGGCTACCAGATCGCCATCTTTGCGATCTTCATCGCGGTGTTGCTGTTGAAACCCGAAGGGTTGCTTGGAGGTGATGCCGGTGGGTGAGGCGGCCGACGGCCGGTCCGCGCGGATCGACGCGGTCCGCTTGCGTTATCGGGCGTTCCGAACGCAGTGGTACTCGGCCCCGGCGCTGCTGACGGTGACCTTCGGAATCCTACTCGTCTTGCCGTTCACGCTATCCCTCTACGCCTTCGGCTTCAGCCTCGGCTCCTGGATCAGCGTCCAGATGCTCATCATCACACTCGTCTGGGCGACGACCGCTCAGGCCTGGAACATGATGTCCGGTTACACCGGGCAGTTTTCCTTCGGTCACGCCGCCTTCTTCGGCCTCGGTGCGTACGGAACGATCCTCCTTCTGACGAGCGTCGGGCTCAATCCATGGCTCGGGATGCTGGTCGGCGCGACCATTGCCGGGCTCTACGGCCTCCTGATCGGCATACTCTGTTTCCGCTACGACCTACGAGGTCACTACTTCGCGCTCGCGACGCTCGCGTTCGCCGAGCTGCTTCGGTTCACGTTCAACACGGTCCCTTGGCTCGGCGGCGCCAGCGGCTTCTTCAGGCCACTCCCACGAACCTACGGCATGGAGTACGGACCGGCCGCCTTCCAGTTCGAAACCACCCTACCGTACTACTACGTGATTCTATCGTTCTTGATCGTCGTCACTGTGGTCTCGCTCGCGATCAAGCAGTCCCGACTAGGACTCTACCTGTTCGCGATCCGGGAGAACGAGGACGCCGCAGCAGCCGTCGGCATCCCCACCTACCGGTACAAGCTGCTGGGAGTCACGGTGAGTGCCTTCTTCACCGCCTGGGCTGGGGCTTTCTGGGCGATGTACTTCAACACGATCCGGCCCGAGACGGTCTACGATATTCTCGTTAACGTCGAAGTGTTGCTGCCGGCGATCGTCGGCGGCATCGGAACCGTCATCGGACCGATCGTCGGGGCCTTCCTCGTCATTCCGGCAGCGGAGGTCACCCGTCAGGTGGTGGGCTTGCCCGGTTTCGACCACGTCATTTACGGCGTTCTGTTGATCCTCATCGTCCTCTACAGCCCGAAAGGGGTTGTCTCCTGGCCGGGTCGCTTCTTCGAACTGCTTGAGGAACGCGGCCTCTATGAGAACGGGATCGACGAGAAATCCACTTCGGAGGAGTAGCCGATGGCAGATCCCGACGCCCTCTCCCGATTCGTTGCCGACCTTGCACCGGACGACCTTCCGCCGTCCACTCGGGACCGCGCCGGTCTCGTCGTCGCCGACACGGTCGGTGTGATTGTCGGTGGCTCAAGCACGGAACCCGTGAGTACGCTTCGGCGCACGTACGAGGACCGGTATCCAGGGACGAACGCGAATCTGAGCACTGGGCTGGAACCAAATTCAACCCTAGCGTCGGTCCTCGGAACCTCGACCCGTCTCCCCATCGAGCTGGCCGCAATGTGTAACGGCACGACTGGGACGGTGCTTGAGCTCGACGAAGGCCACAAGCATGCGGCGGGCCATCCAGCAGTGCACGTCCTGCCCGCCGTCTTAGCCGTCGCGGAAGCCGACAACGGCTCTGGGGCAGACCTCGTGACCGCGTTCGTCGCCGGCTACGAAGTTGCTGTCAGGTTTGCTCGCGCCTGCGTCCCACTCGCCGACGGTTACCACCCTCATGGCGTTTGGGGGGTCGTCGGCGCGGCCGCCGCCATCGCCAACTATCGCGGTCTCTCGGCTGCGAAGACGGCGAACGCCCTCGCGATCGCTGCCACCCACGCCCAGCACACCCGGTTCGAAGCCGCCCTTGAGGGCGCAACTGTCCGAGACACGTACGCTGGGATGGTCGCACCGGACGCGAACGCGGCCGTTGACCAAGCCGAAGCGGGCTTCACCGGCCTCAAGGACGGTATCAGACGCCACCTCGCGTCCGCCTCGCGCGGGCCAATCGACGAGCTCCCCACGGACGACCTCGGCGATCGGTGGGAACTGTGTGCGAACTATTTCAAAGTCCATGCGGCCTGTCGGTACACCCATCCGTCGCTCGACGCGCTCGACGAGCTCGTTACCAACGAAATCGACCTCAAAGAACTCGAGTCGATCACCGTCGAAACCTATCCGGCGGCGGCGACGCTCGACGAGCCCGAACCCGCGAATCGGCTCGCAGCGAAGTTCTCAATTCCGTTCGCGGTCGCCACCCGACTCGTTCACGGCCACGCGCGCAAGGAGGCGTTCGAACCCGAGGCCCTCCAAGAGCACGTTTTCGACCTTTCGAGGCGCGTGACTGTCGTGTCGACCCCGTGTTTCGCGGACGCCGTCCCGGAGAGCCGCGGGGCGCGCGTCACACTCGCCTTCAGCGACAAGACGCGCTCGGAAACGGTCGAGCACGCCCGTGGCGGCACCGAGCGCCCCTTCAACGAGTACGAACTCCGCGAGAAGTTCCGGATCCTCGTCGAACCGGTTCT
>JAWARX010000003.1:0-22190 GCA_038893155.1 Halalkalicoccus sp. | reverse complement strand
TCGCTCTCCTCGATGTAATCGAGCAGCTCTTCGAGCTGTTCGGTCGTCATGTCCGCGAGCGGATCCTCGCCGATCTCGTCTTCGGGGACGACCCCGTGGGCCAGCCCGGTCGCGAGCTGGTTGTGCTCGGCGGCCATGTCGATGAGACCGGCAAAACCCTCCAGGTCGTGCATGTCGACCCGCGAGAGGTGCATCGGGTCGGTCGGCGGAACGTTGCTCGTGTTGCCGGCGAAGTAGAAACACGTCTCGTGGTACTCGCGGGCGGCGTCGATCACCTCCTGGCTGGCGTTGTGGTACGGCGCGAACAGGTGGCGCGCGCCGTCGGGAAACCCGCGGTTGTCGAGATACGCGTGAGCGGATTCGATGTCGGCGCGAATCGCCTCCGGGTCCTCGAACTCGCGAAACGCCTCGCCTTCCGGATGCGAGGAGACGTCCCAGCCGGCATCGCGCATCTCGCGGAGCTGGTCGATCGTGAGCCGTTGCGGGCGGTTGAGCGAGTCCGGCACGACCGCCGCGACACCCTGCATGTCGCGTTCTTCGAACATCGGGAACACGTTTTCGTACTGGCTTCGAACCGCGTCGTCGAAGCTCAAGATCACGTAGCCCCGATCGGCCGTCGGCGTCGCCCGAAGGTCGTCGATCCAGAAGCGGATCTCCTCGTCTTCCTGGGTCGCGACGTAGATCCGCATCTCCTGAATGTTCCCGAGGTTCGGCTCGCCGCGCTGGCCCGTCCAGCCGGCGTCCATTCGGAACCAGCCCTCGTGTGGAGAAAGCAGCGTCCGGGTCGTCCAGAGCTGGTCCGCGCGCGCCGGGGCGTCGATCTCGAGTCGGACCCGGGCCGATCGGGGCGTCTCGACGCGAACCGCCATCGAGAGGTGGTTGCCGGCGACGTCCAGCCCGTCGGGGAACGCCTGAAACACCCCGGCAGTCGTCCCCCGGTTCTGGATTCGAAGCGACTGGCTGCCGGCGACCGCCGTTTCGGGATCGCCGGTCGCCTCGCCCTCGATCGGCGTCCAGTCGTCCGCCTCCTCGAAGTCGTCGAGGAGTTCGCCCGCGTCGATCCCCGGCGGCGTCACCTGCGTCTCGCCGTTTCCGTTCTCGGATGGAGCGGCGGGCTCCCCGTTTTCCGATGGATCGTCGTTTCCGGTCGGCAGATCGGTGCAGCCGGCCAGCCCGAGCGAGCCGACCCCGGCCGCCGCGAGAAACCCCCGCCGGCTTGAACGCATCCTCATGGCCGGATCGGTCTTCGGTCTCGAAGACCTTCCATCTTTGGTATGTGTTGCCAGGGGAGGAGGAAACGCCGTGGGTGACGCCGATTCCGAAGGCTCTACCACGGGCGACCGGCACCGACCGAGCGCGTTCCGGACGGTTAATGAACGACGGTGTGGATGTGGAATCATGAGCCTCTTCGGAACGAGCGGAATCCGCGGACCGGTCGGCGACGTCGTGACGGGCGATCTCGCGCTGTCCGTCGGGCGGGCCGTCGCGAGCGAGGGCGCGGGTCGGGTCGTGATCGGTAGGGATCCCAGAGAAAGCGGCGAGTGGCTGTGTGAAGCCGCCACCGCGGGCGCACGCGAGTGTGGCGCGGACGTCCTCGACGCGGGGATGGTCGCGACGCCGACGCTCGCACGCGCCGTCGGCCGCGAGGACGCCGACGCCGGGATCGTCGTCACGGCCTCGCACAACCCGCCGGAGGACAACGGCCTCAAGCTCTGGAACCCCTCGGGACAGGCGTTCGACGCCGGCCAATCCGAGGCGATCGAGGCGCGCATCGAATCCGGCGAATACGATCTCGGGGGCTGGGACGCGGGCGGCGACCGAACACTACTGGAAAACGCGACCGAGCGCCACGCCGAGGAACTCGTGGCGGCGGTCGGCGGCCCCGGGAGCCTCGACGGGCTGTCGGTCGTCGTCGATCTGGGCAACGGCGCGGGCGGCGTGACGATCGACGCGCTCGAACGCCTCGGTTGCCAGGTCGAGGCGATGAACGCCGAGCCGGACGGCAGCTTCCCGAACCGTCCCTCCGAGCCGACCGCCGAGAACTGCGAGGCGCTCTGTGCGCGGGTCGCGGAAACCGACGCGGATCTGGGGATCGCTCACGACGGCGACGCCGACCGCATGATGGCCGTCGACGAGTCGGGCACCTTCGTCCCGAAGGACGTGCTGCTCGCGCTCTTTGCCCGCGAGGCCGCGAGCGAGGGGACCCGCGTCGCGGTGCCGGTCGACACGAGCCTCGTGGTCGAGGACGAACTCGAGAAGCTCGGCGCGTCGGTCACCCACACCCGCGTCGGCGACGTCCACGTCGCAGAGCGCGCGACCGAGCCCGACGTGGTCTTCGGCGGCGAGCCGAGCGGCGCGTGGATCTGGCCCGACGAGACGCTCTGTCCCGACGGCCCGCTCGCGGCCTGCAAACTGGCGCGAACGGCCACGGAAACGCCGCTGTCGGAGCTGGTCGAGAGCGTCGTCTCGCCGCATCTCCGGCGGGCGAACGTCGAAACGCAGGCGAAGAAAGCGGTGATGGAGCACGTCGAGCGTGCGGTGTCCGAGCGGTTCCCCGATGAGGATCTGCTCGCGATCGACGGCGTGCGCGTGGGCTTTTCCGACGGCTGGTTCCTCTTGCGAGCCAGCGGCACCCAGCCGCTCGTTCGCGTCACCGCCGAGTCCCGCAAGGAGGCGCGCGCGGAGGAGCTGCTGGCGGTCGCGCGCGAACTCGTCGACGACGCCCTCGAAGCGGTGTGAACACGGCACACGAGGGAGGACCGATCGCCACGCATTAACCGGCCGGTAACAAAGCCCGGTAGCAGGTAACGATTCGACAATGCAAAGCGTGATCCTCGCGGCGGGTCAGGGAACCCGCCTTCGTCCCCTCACTGAGTCCGTCCCGAAACCGATGCTGCCGGTCGCCGGCAGACCGATCGCCGCCCACGTCGCCGACGCGGCGATCGCCGGCGGCGCGGACGAGCTGATCTTCGTCACCGGCTACATGGCCGAGGTCGTCGAATCGTACTTCGGCGAGACCTACAGGGGAGTCCCCGTCAGCTACGCCACCCAGGACGAACAGCTGGGAACGGCCCACGCGGTTCGCGCGGCGAAAGATCACATCGACGAGGACTTTTCGGTGCTCAACGGCGACAACCTCTACGATCCCGAGAGCATCGCCGAGCTGTTCGCGAACGGTCCCGCCATCGGGGTCTTCGAGGTCGCGAACCCCTCGAACTACGGGGTGCTCTCGACCGACGGGGGACGGGTGACCGACATCGTTGAGAAGCCCACCGAGCCGCCGACGAACCTCGCGAACGCGGGCGTGTACCTCTTCCCCGCGGAGGCCAGAGCCCACCTCGACGTGCCCGTGAGCGAACGGGGCGAACACGAGCTGACGGACGTACTCGCCCGGGTCATCGAGGATCACGACGTCTCTCCGGTGGAACTGGAGCGCTGGATGGACGTCGGGCGCGCCTGGGAGCTGCTGGAGGCGAACGAGCTCCTGCTTGGCGAAAACGAGCGGCGGATCGACGGCGAGGTCGACCCCGACGCCACGATCGAAGGTGCGGTCGTGATCGAGGAGGGGTCGACGGTCGAGTCGGGCGTCACCATCGAGGGGCCGGCGTACATCGGCTCAGGCTGTTCGATCGGCCCGAACGCCTACATTAGAGGGGCGACCCTGCTCGAGGGCGACGTTCACGTCGGACAGGCCGTCGAGATCAAAAACAGCGTGATCATGCGGGGAACGAACGTCCCCCACCTCTCGTACGTCGGCGATAGCGTGCTCGGCCGGGACGTGAACTTCGGCGCGGGGACGAACGTTGCGAACCTGCGTCACGACGGCGCGGACGTCGAGCTGACCGTCAAGGGCGAGCGGACCTCGACGGGCCGACGGAAGTTCGGCGTCGTCGTCGGCCACGGCGCGAAGACGGCGATCAACACGAGCCTCGGACCCGGCGTGACCCTCTCGGGCGGCGCGACGACGACGCTCGGCGAATCCGTGTCGCGGGATCGGTAGGTCGCATCGAGGGATTGATAACTCCGACGAACCTTCCACGAGAGAAGAGTAAATGAAGCGCACACTCGTCACCGCGTTCATCTCTATTGCCGGCGCGAACGTCGCCGTCGCGATGCTCGGCGCGGTGATGACGCCGATTCTGGTGCGCATCCTCGGTCCCTCGCAGTACGGAACGTACGCGACCGTGATGTCGGTGTTCGCGCTGCTGATGATCGTGGTCAGCTCCGGGGTCGACAGCGGGACCCGAAAGTACCTCGCGGAGGACCGCGAGGACGAAGATTGGCACGACAACGTCTTCGGCTTTTATTTCCGGCTCGCGACGGTGTTCGCGCTCGTCGCGTCGGCGCTGTTGCTCGCGGCGGCACAGATCGGGGTCGTCGACGCCACTCTCGGCGAGGAGTACGCGTTTTTCTTCTTCCTGCTCGCGATCATCACGATCATGGCCCAGTTTCGCGAGTACGTCCGGCGCTCGCTGCTGGGGCTGAAGCTCGAACACGTCTCCGAACCGCTGCACGTCGTCCAGAAGGTCTTCTTTTTCGTCTTTGCGATCTCGCTTGCCTACCTGGGCTACGGCGTGACCGGCGTGCTGATCGGCCACATCGTCGCGGACGCGCTCGTGATCGTCATCGGCCTCGTGGCGATCGCGGATCACATCACCCTGTCGACGGTCTTCGAGCGCACGCCCGAGGACTTTCCCCGACGGGAGCTGCTCAGTTTCAACAACCTCTCGATCGTCTACATCTTCCTGCTGACGTCGCTGTACCACGTCGATATCCTGATGCTGCAGGCGTTTACGACCGAGGCCCAAGTGGGCTACTACAAGGCGGCGCTGGTGCTCGCGGAGTTCCTCTGGCTCGCGCCCAAGGCGGTCCAGTCGGTGATGATCCAGTCGGCCTCCGAGATGTGGCACCGCGATCAGATCGAGCGCATCACCTCGCTGGCCTCGAAGGCGACGCGCTATACCCTGTTGTTGACGGCGCTGATGGCGGTCGGGATCGCGGTGCTGGCCGCCGAGTTCGTCCCCCGCTACTACGGCGCGGAGTTCGAGCCGACGATCACGCCGCTTCTCCTGTTGCTCCCCGGGACGGTCGGTTTCGCCGTCGCCCGGCCGATCCTCTCGGTGAGCCACGCCCGCGGGGACATGCGCGTGATGATCCTCGCGACCGGCGCGGCGGCCGTCATGAACCTGCTGTTGAACCTCGCGCTGATCCCCCGGTACGGGATCGAGGGCGCGGCGGTGGCGACCTCGCTCGGCTACATCTCGCTGCCGATGTTCCACCTCTGGGGGGCGCGTGCGATCGGCTACAACCCGATGGGCGATATCCGACCGATCCCCATCTCGATCACCGTCGCCGGAACCGGGATCGCGCTGCTCGGGCTCACGCTCGGGATCGACGCGCTGATCGCGACCCCGCTTGCGACCGTCGGCGTCCCGCTGGTCGGTACGACGCTGACGGTCGGTCCGGCACTGATCGCCTTTTTCGTCGTTCCGCCGATCGGCTTTGCGATCTACGCCCTGCTCGCACTGATAACCCGGGCGGTCGACCCCACGGAGATCGCAGCCATCGTACGGGGGATGCCGGCTCCGATAAACCGCTATGCGGTGACGGTCCAGCGCGTGTTCGGCGACGGAAGCGACGCTCGTTAGCGCTCCGAAACAACCCGCGCAGGCCGCTCGCCTTCCGTTCGAACAGCGTGGGACGGTCGTAGACCGCCTGCCGTTCCGTCCACGAGAGCAGCTCGCGAACCCGACGTTCGGCGGTCGAGATCGGCTCCCGACTCGACCGTGAGCGGCGTCTCTATCACCGATACGGCGTGGGCCATTTCGGAGAGCGACCACGCCCCCGAAAACAGAACCCCGTTATCATTACCACCACTCATACACCCGAGCGGAGGGTACGCCCGCGAGCACTTAACTACATGGCACGCGTAGCCTCCGCCATGGCACCGACGCACACGGATTACCGTGCTGATAATAAAAGCAACGGGGTCAGTAGTGGATGGTGATGTGGGCCGTTTCGCGTTCGTCGACCGTTTCGCGAATCACCGGTAGGGACGCCGATCCGATCGTGTTCGACCAGGTGTCCGTCCAGCGAGCGCTTCTCGTGTTGGGTATGAGCCTCTTCGTCGTCGGGCTTGCGATCACCGCAGGGCTACCCGGCGGGGAGATCGCACCGGGACCGATCTCGACCGACGAGGCTGATCCGGCCGATCCGGCAGATCCCGATGCGGACGGCGCGGACGGGGACGACGAAACCGAGGACGGCGCCGACGAGGGAGGCGCTGATGAAACCGACGAGGGTGACGCCGCCGACGGTGCGGACGACGGCGACGACGATGGAGGAGCCGACGACGCGGGCGACGCTGACGACACTGATGATGGCGTTGACGATGCGGACGATGACGATGCCGGAGATGGTGAAGATGCGGACGACGACGGCGGCCCGATCTTCGGTGGCGGGGACGACGACGCGGACGAAACGGAGGACGGCGCTGACGACGACGACGCGGACGAAACGGAGGACGGCGCTGACGACGACGACGCGGACGACGAAACCGAGGACGAAGATGGCGACGACGGTGCGGACGACGACGCAGACGAAACGGAGGACGAAGATGGCGACACGGACGGCGATGACGGGGACGATTCGGACGGCGAGGACGATGGCGAAGACGATGAAGACGAGGAGGACGACGGCGGCCCGATCTTCGGTGGCGGGGACTGATCCTACAGCGGGGGTTCGAGGTGGACGATTTCGGCGTCGGATTCGAGGATCACACCGGCGGTGCTATCGAGCCACGTCCGGGCGTCGTTGATCCGGAGTTTGATCCGCGGCGGCAGCGCGTGAAGGTCCGGCCGGTCGGGAAAGAGCCGCTGGTCCAGGTCGTTCCGGTCGTAGATCCGGTCGCGATCGGGCCATGGCGTGCCGAAAGGACTGATTCCAGGGAGCTTCTTTCGGAGGTACTTCTCCATCTGATTGAGCTGGTAGGAGCGGTGCGGACGATCTGGCGGCCGGTATCTGAAGATCTCGGGATCGATCAGCTGCAGGGCCTGCTGGTACGTGCTGTCGTTTCTGTGCTCGGGCGGCGTCCTGAGGTGCCAGTCGACGAGTTCGAGATCCGCCGCGACGAAGCTCTCGAGGAAGGTATCGGCCAGATGCGTCCTGAAGGGAAGGGCAGATTTGCACTTGATTCCGAGCAGCGCCATCGCGTTGTAGCGCGACTCGGCCCGGTCGAACCCGCGTCTGTAGTGGCGCTCGATCGTGTTTTCGAGAAAGGCTTCGGGCGTGTCGGCCTCGATCTCGGGACAGTCGATCAGGAGGCGATCGTTCCCGGCGTAAAAGCCCAGTTTGTCGGCGAAATGTCCCGGAACGTCGGGATCGGGATCGAGCCGCGGGAGCGGGAAATACCGGTCGATGATATCGAGGTGGATCGTGTCGTGGGGGACGAACCGTCCGCGCAACAGCGTATCGAGAAAGAGCCCGTGAAACATCGTTCGGGTCGTCATCTCGTCCGTGTTGCCGCGGTGATGAATGTGAATCGACTCGCGGATTCCGTTCGTGTAGCGGGTGACCGATGGATCGACCGAAAGGTAGTTGTCGGTGACCGCGAGCGTCCGGTGGCGCGCGCCGTACTGACTCGCGAGCTTCCGGGCGACCCGTACCTCGGGCGTCCGTGTCGTCCCGAGCGTATAACAGACCGCGACGGACGGAAGCACCGACAGCAACAGCCGCGAGTCGTAGCCGGCGCTCATCAACATTCCAACCGGCTCGGGGTAGTTGCTTCGGCGCTCGATCGCCCGTTCGAGTCGCTCTGCGAGCTCGGTCACGTAATCGAACGTCGACGGGTCGTAGACGAACCGGGAGAGCGGCTCCGTGGCGTCGGCGGTGAGATAGCTGTCGAACGCCAGCCGGGAGAGCCCCTCGATCGTGGTCGTCTCGCCGAACGTCAGCCCGAAGTGGACGAACTCACAGAGCCCGCGACAGTCGGGTGTCGGGGACGGAAGCGTCGCCGCGAGCGCGCCGGCGTCCGTTCCGAACCGTCTGCCCCCCTCGACGTCCGCGTAGAAACACTCCCAGGACTGAATGGGATCGGTCGTGACGACCGCCTCGTTCGCGTGTTCGATCACGGCGACGTACGACCCGTTCAGCGCGCCGAGTGCCTCGGTCCCGCGTTCGGCGTATCGATCGAACAGCCACCGCGCGACTTGCGTCTCGGTTCGGGTCGGCAGGAACGCCTCCCCCCAGACGACACACCAGCCGTCCGACGAACGATGCGTGACCGTCCGGCCGGGCTGGCCGAGGTGCGGATCGCGAACCCCGACGGTTAGGCAGTCGCCCTCCATCAGCCGGTCGAATTCTCCGGGATCCCGAAACTGCTCGAACTGCTCGCGGTCGGCGAACACCCCGAACAGCTCCCGTTTCATACGCAAGGTCTATAGAGAGGACGACGATGTATCTTGCTTTTATCTCCGAAAAGAGTTCGGAGTCGAACACGAATCGCGCCCGGGAACCGGGAGCTACTCGACGGTGACGCTTTTGGCGAGATTGCGCGGCTTGTCGATCGGGCGGCCGAGCAGTCGGGCGGTGTAGTAGGAGACGAACTGCAGCTGGACGTTCGCGAGCAGCCCGCTGAGGTCCGGGTGTGTGTCGGGGATAACGAGCATGTCGTCGGCGAAGGAGGCGGCGCGTTCGCTCGCGGCGACCGCGGTGATCTCGGCACCGCGGGCCTGTGCCTCCCTGGCATTGGTGTGCGTCTTCTCGTCGTGCTTGCCGTCGAACAGCGCGAAGATCGGCGTACCGGGCGTGACGAGCGCGAGCGGGCCGTGTTTCAGCTCGCCCGAGGCGAAGCCCTCGGCGTGTTCGTAAGTGATCTCCTTGAACTTCAACGCGCCTTCGAGCGCGACCGGGTGAAGGAGGGCGTGACCGATGAAAAAGTAGGCGTCCCTTTCCGCGTACTTCGAGCTGAGCGCCTCAGCGCGCGAGGTGCGGATGACCTCCGCGATCTGATCGGGCAGCACAGAGAGGTCCCGAAGGAACCGCTCGGCGTCCTGGGGGGAACGGCGCTGCGCGCCAGCGACGTCCTCGCGGAGCCGTTCGGTGAGCAACGCGAGCGTGACGACCTGCGAGGAGAACGTCTTCGTCGCCGCGACGCCGATCTCGGGGCCCGCGCGGATGTAGAGCACCTCGTCGGCCTCGCGGGCGACCGTCGAGCCGACGACGTTCGTCACCGCGAGCGTGCGCGCGCCCACGCCGCTCGCCTGTCTGAGCGCACCGAGCGTGTCTGCGGTCTCGCCGCTCTGGGTGACCGCGACGACGAGCGTTCCGTCGGGATCCGGCACCCGCCCGGAGAACTCGCTGGCTCGCGAGACGCGCACCCGGACGTTCGCCTCCTCGAGAAGGCGCGCGCCGTACAGCGCCGCGTGGTACGAGGTCCCACAGGCGACGAAGTGCACTTCCGAGACGTCGGTAAAGCAGCCCCTCGGGAACCCCTCGAGGGTGACCGCCGGCTCGTCGGGGTCGATTCGCCCCCGGATCGTGTTCGAGAGCGATTCGGGCTGGCTCTCGATCTCTTTCAACATGTAGTGCTCGTAGCCGCCCTTGCCGGTCTCTTCGGGATCCCAGTCGACGGTGTCGACCTCGCGCGACAGCGAGTTCCCCTCCAGATCGGTGATCGAGAGCGAGCCGCGCTCGACGGTGACGACGTCGCCGTCTTCGAGGTAGATCACTTCGTCGGTGAACTCGAGGAACGCGGGCACGTCGCTCGCGAGGTAGTAGGCGTCCTCGTGGAGCCCGACGACCAGCGGCGAGCCCTGTCTGGCCGCCCGGACGACGTCCTCGCCCTCGATCATGGCCGCGACGGCGTAGCTCCCCTCCAGACGCGAGACGGCATTTCTGAACGCCTCGTCGCTGTCGAGACCCGAATCGAGGCTGTGTTCGATCAGGTGGGGGATCACCTCGGTGTCGGTGTCGCTCTCGAAGACGTAGCCAAGCGACTCGAGCTCCTCGCGTAGCGTCTCGTAGTTCGAGATGATGCCGTTGTGAACGACCGCGACGTCGCCCGAAGCGCTCGTGTGCGGGTGAGCATTCGCGTCGGTCGGCGGGCCGTGGGTGCTCCAGCGGGTATGGCCGATCCCCGAGATCCCGTGGGGCAACTCCTCTACGAACCCGCCGGTGAGGTCGCTGATCTTGCCGGCGCGCTTTCGGACGATCAGATCGCTTCCGTTCTGGATGGCGAGGCCCGCCGAGTCGTACCCCCGGTATTCGAGGTTCTTGAGGCCGGTCAGCACGGTGTCGACGGCGTCGTCCGAGCCGACACAGGCGATGATGCCGCACATCTCAGTTCACCCCGAGCATCGAGGGGAGCTGTCGTCCGAGCGGTTCGTGGGTGTGGGTTGTGGCTGTCATGGTTGGAGGTACGTACACGGCGAGGGAAACGCCGAACTTCTATTCGATAGGAGATCTCTCATGGGCATTACTATACGCAGGCTAAAACGCTGCTGGAGATCGATCATAGAGGTTGCATTTCCAACAGTATCTCTGTCGTTTGAAACCGGTCCGTACCGGGGAGAAACGGGCGAAACGGTCGGAATCGAGAGCCGCTCGGCCGATAGTGATGCTTGTTTGAAATATTCGGGATGGTACGCCCGTCCGGCGGTCACTGGCCGTTACACAGCTCCCTCGATGTAGTACAGTTGAGACATCGGCGAACGCGGTTCTGGTTGTCGCCGAACACCCGCGCGAACTGCGGGGTGACGAAGCTCCCGCAGTTCGCACACCGCGTTTCGGCCAAGTGATCACCGTCGGCGTGGGGAACGGTACTGTCCATGCGTTAGGAACACACCTCGCGAGGGTCGGCCTTTGTTATCGACCAGCTAACGGGTCTGGCTCAGCGTTCCGATTCGTTACCCGAGAGGTAAACGTCGTCGGCCGCTCCGAGAAAGATGATGTTCTCCCGGCCGATGGTCAGCTTGGTGATCTGGTCGTGGTCGGCCATCGACGAGAGCAGACGGCTGACTTTCGCTTTCGACCAGTCGGTCTCCTCGACGATCCGCGACTGTTTCATCCGTCCACCGTTGGCGGAAAGCAGTTTTACGACCCGCTCTTCGTCGGTGAGCGCCGTTTCGTCGTCGAGCGCGTCGAAAGCGGGCTCGACGGTATCGCCCGATTCGACCGGCGGCGGAGCCCACGAAAGCTGGTTCGGGGGACCGTCCTCTTCGGGCGAGAGGCGAGCGCGCGCGAGCGCCATTCCCGCCAGTATCCCACCCAGCAACCCGACGACGAGGGCGGTTAGACAGCCCACCCCGTCGGTGAACTGCAGGACGGTCAGTCCCGGTCCGACGACGGCCATCGAGCGAACCGGAGCCTCTTCGAGGGATCGATCGGCGTTCGACGACGTGGGTCTCGACGTGGACATTGGCGTCTCGATCGGTGTCAGTTCCGTGACCACTGGACGAATGCCACGGTGACGATGGCGTACATGGCGGTTATCAGCGCCGCGGGTCCGATGCTTCTGAGCGGGAACAGCCCGGACCACGCGAGGAGAACGATCCCGATGCTGAGAACCGTCGCACCCCCGTAGTATCGCATCCAGACGGCGTTTTCGACGGCACGATCCTCCCCGACGTCCTCGTCGAGATACCGCGTGACCTGGTCGGCGAGCGCCGTGCGCTCTACGATCCCCCGACTTCGGTTGTAGGTGATGAGATCGAAGTCGGCGAGCTTCGGGAGATGCGACTGGTACAGCGCGATGTACACCCGCTGGCGCTGGTCGGACGTGAGCTGCTGGACGGTCGTATCGTGCTCCCACGCGGCGACTTGCTCCGCGATGTCGCGCATATCTACGGGACCATCGGTGTCCGATAGATACTGCAGTACGCGACGGCGTCGCTCGTTCTGAAGGATGTGAAACATATCGTCCTTCGAGAGAGAGTGATCCGAGGGAGCGACACCCACGCCGCTCGACGAGGACTGCTCCGCATTGACGGTCGACATCATTTCGACGGTTCCCCCTACCGAGCGATAGCTAATAAACCGGCCGTTGTTCCACGTAGTTTTAGACCGTTGCAGACCGTTCCACCGATCGGTGCCGGTCCGGAAACATCCGGATTCGGATTCGATAACAGCACCCAAAACGTGCGTGAAAACGGAGTTTGTGAGTGTTGTAGTGCCCTCCGACACGTTTTCCCCAGGTTATCAATCGACAATATATCGAATTAAGTATATGATAAGAGATTATTTCTTGCTTATGATATTATATCAAAAATAGTCGCGATTATCGGAGATGCGCAGCGTGGTTGTGTAGAGCGTAAGGAGGCGGTCGCCCATCTCATCGAGCCCTAACTCGTCGATTACGGCCCGACCGTCGGCGCGCTTCCCGGTTTCGAGGATCGAATCGAGCGCGCGCGCGAGTTCCTCGGCCGACCCGCCGATGGAACAGTTCGAAACCCCACAGAGCACCTCGCGGGCGAAGCCGACGTCCGTCGAGACGACGGGCAGGTTACAGGCGGCAGCCTCCTTTATCACCATCGGGCCACTCTCACGGTCGGAGGTGACCAACAGCGCGTCGCTCGCGTTCATCACGTAGGGCATCTCCTCGTAGTCGAGCCCCGAGACGGTCCGCAGTTCGGCGTCGGTCGACAGACGCTCGATCACGTGCTCTGCGAGCGGGTAGTTCTTCACCGCGCGACCGGGATCGTAGGGAAAGAGGACGATTGGTTTCTCCTGGTCCCACCCCAGATACGCGCGCGCCTCGGCGCGGTCCATCGGGCGGAAGAGATCGGTGTCGACGCCGAAGGGAATCACGGCGTGCGGACAGTCGAGCTCGCGCGAGACGGAGGCCGACGGTGCGATCACCGCGTCGCTGTGGCGTGCGGCAAAGCGCGCGAGGCGGTCGAGGCGGTTCGAGTAGCCCATCACCTCCGAGCCCCACAGCGAGAGGACGACCGGCCGGACGGGCTGGGCGAGCGCGAGCGGGCCGACCAGCCCGTAGTTCGCGTGGACCAGATCGTACTCGCCGAACAGCGCCTCCTCGATGACGTCGCGGTAGAAACGCGCGAACTCCCCGGGGCCGCGCCCGCTTTCGGGTCGGGGGACTTCGAGGACCGTACACTCGACGCCCTGATCCTCGAGAACGCGAACCTGCTGATCGAAGAACGACCGCCGGGTCGTCACCAGCTGGAGGGCGCTAATACGCGCCATCGTCCGTGAGCGCTTTCAGGATCACGTTCGTCGTGTCGACCTTCTCGGAGAGCAGGCGCTCGCGTGCGCCTGCCCAGTCGCGTGCCTCTTCGCCCGAGAGGATCGCTTCCGCGGTTTCGAGGGCCATCTCGTGTCGAAAGGCTCCCTGACGGTTGTACAGCAAGCCGTAGCGGGCTTCGAGCTCGTCGGTGTAGCCCATTCTGAGGGTGTTGACGTAGACGGCGGGCGTTCCCAGCACCGCGCTTTCGGCGGCCATCGTCGCGCCCTCGCCGACGAACAGCGCCGCCTCAGCCAGCAGGTCGTGCATCCGCTCGGGGGCAATCTCGACCTGCCGATTGCGCACGCGCGCCGGGAGATCCCCCTCGGCGGTGATCAGTACGGTCGCGCCCGTGGCTTCGAGCCGATCGACCACGTCGGCGACGTCGTCGATCCCGCCGGCCCCGGCGTCGTGAGACGCCTCCCAGGAGACCAATCGGAGGACGACGAACTCCTCGTCGTCGTCCAGTCCGACCGCCTCGCGGATCGACGCGTCGGGACTGAAGCGATCGGGATGGAGATAGGCGAGTTCGTGATAGCCCGGATACCGGACCTGTTTCGCGCCGAAGTCGGCGTGGAAACACTCGGGCGTCCAGATCTCGTCGGCGAAGGGCGCCATCAGCTTGTTCGTCAGCGCCGCGTGCTCGGTGTCGGTAAAGACGACGCTCTTCGCGCCGACCGCGCGCGCGACGTGGGCGACCGCCGACCCGCCGATCGCACTCATCACGTCCGGTTCGAACTCGCGGGCGTGACGAAGCATCTTCGCCTCGTAGAGCGCCTGGGCCGCGAGCAGCCGGATCCCGGAGGCAGATCGTCCGATCACGTCGTATTCGAAGCCGTAGGCGTCGAGCAGGTCGGTCGCGACCTCCGAGTCCCGGACGACGATCGAGATCTTGTACTCGTCTTCGAGTTCGCGGATGGCGTGCTTGTAGAAGTGGACGTGCGCGGGGTGCTGGATCGCGACCAGCAGGCGCTCGGTCTCAGAGCTTGCGGTAGGCATACCCGGCCTCCGTGACCCGCGTTTCGTCCAGGGCACCCTTCACGTCGATCATCACGGGATCATCTGCAAGCTGCTCGCGTGCGACTTCCAGATCGAGGTTCGCTACGATCGCGTCGTGGGGCGTCGCCAGCACGATCCCGTCGGCGCCCTCGAAATCCATCTCCTCGAGGGGTTCGATCCCGAACGACTCTTCGATTCGGTCTGCGGGCGCGAGCGGGTCGTAGCCGTCACACGTGATGCCGTACTCGGCGAGCGTCGTGATGACGCCGCCGATCTCGGAGGTCCGGAGATCGCCGACGTTCGGTTTGTAGGCGAGGCCGAGCACGACCAGCCGGCTGTCCCGAAGCACCTTGCCCGACTCGTTCAGGGCCTTCAGCGCGAGTTCGGCCGTGTGTTTTGGCATGTACTCGTTGACCTCGCGGGCCTGAAGGATGAGTTTGGGCGAGTAGCCCGCACGTTCGGAGCCGTGGACCAGAAACAGCGGGTCGACGGGGATGCAGTGGCCGCCGACTAACCCGGGTTCGTACTCGTGGAAGTTCCACTTCGAGGCCGCCGCGTCGATCACCTCCTTCGTATCGAGGTCCATGTGATCGCAGATCAGCGCCAGTTCGTTGACGACCGCGATGTTGACGTCCCGCTGGACGTTCTCGAGGACCTTCGCGGCCTCCGCGGTCTCGAGGGAGGGCGCTTCGTAGAGCCCCGCGTCGATGATCTTCCCGTAGAGCTCGACCAGATCCGACAGCGTCTCCTCGGTGTCGCCGCTGACGATCTTTTTCACTTCGCGCAGGCTCCTGTCGGTGCCCGGCGAGAGGCGCTCGGGCGAGTAGCCCAGATTGAACTCCTCGTGCTGGGTAAGTCCCGACGTCTCCTCGATCGCCGGTCCGAGGACGTCGCGCGTGACGCCGGGGTAGACCGTCGATTCGAGGACGACCGTCGCCCCGCTCGCGAGGTGCTCGCCGACCGTGTTGCCCGCCGCCTCGACGAAGCCCAGATCCGGGTTCTTCATGCTGTCGACCGGCGTCGGCACCGTGACGATCACGTAGTCGGCCCGTTCGATACGCGTCGCATCGGTGGTGAAGTCGATTCCACTCCCGGCGACGGCGTCGTCGCCGATCTCGCCGGTGGGATCCCGTCCCGCGGAGAGACCGGCGATCTTCCCCTCGTCGACGTCGTAGCCGATCACGTCGAGGCCCTCCTCGTCGAAGGCGTTCGCGAGCGGCAGGCCGACGTAGCCGAGACCGACGACACAGACCGTTTCTCCGGTGGTTTCAGGCATTGATACCGATTCCTCTGTAGTAGATTCCGTGTTCATTCTGTAGCTCCGTGAGCGCCTGGCGGCCGTCGACGACCACCAGCGGCTCGTCCGCCTCGCCCGCGCCGAGCGCGGGAATATCGAGGTCCTCGAACGCCTCTTGAGCGGTCACCAGCACGACCGCGTCGTACGTCTTTTCGCTCGCTTCATCGAGCGAGACGACCGTCGCGCCCGCCTGCTCGAACGGCTCGTAGGTGTCCGTGACCGGGTCGACCGCGGTGACGGTCGCGCCCGCACTCGCGAGCCGCTCGATCACGCCCATCGCGGGCGTCGCGCGCAGCTCGTCGACCCCGGCCCGGTAGGTCAGCCCGAGGACGAGCACCTCGCTCCCCTCGCTTTCCGTGCCGTGTTTCGCCAGCCCCGAGAGCGCCAGCTCCGCCGTGTAGGTCGGCATCGTGTCGTTGATCTCGCGGGACAGCTCCATCAGCCGCGAGTCCGCGTCGAACATCTGGATCAGGAAGTGGGGGTAGTAGGGGATGCAGTGACCCCCGACGCCCGCGCCCGGGATGTGCAGGTCACAAAAGGGCTGGGTGTTCGCGGCTTCGATCGCCTCTAAGACGCTGATCTCGAGTTCCTCGGCGTGTTTCGTCAGTTCGTTCGCCAGCGCGATGTTGACGTCGCGATACACTCCCTCGAACACCTTGACCGCCTCCGCGGTCGTCGCATCCGAGACGGGGATGATCTCCTGACTGTTGATCTCGCCGTAGATCAGTTCGGCGACGCGCGTGCTCTCTGCGTCGATCCCGCCGACGATCTTCGGGTAGGCTCCGCGGATGTCCTCGATCGCCCGCCCGCTGGCGGTGCGCTCGGGGCAGAACGCGACGCCGAACTCGCCCTCGTCGAGACCGCTTTCGGCTGCGAGCAGCGGCGCGACCACGTCCCGGCAGGTGCGCGGGGGGACCGTCGATTCGAGGATCACCTGATCGCCCGGATCGAGCCCCGAAGCGATCGTCTCCATCACGGATTCGACCACCGAGAGGTCGGGTCTGCTGTCCTCGTCGATCAACGTGGGCACGATCACGACGTGGATTCTGGCACTCGCCGCGGCCGCGGCACCGTCAGTCGTCGCCGACAGCGCGCCCCGGTCGACCACGTCGCCGACGAGGTCGTCGAGGCCGGGTTCGCCGACGATGTGGTTCCGGCCGGCCGAAACGGACTCGACCACCTCGGGGTCGACATCCATCCCGGTGACGTTGCCGGTCACGTCGGCGTACACCGACGCCAGCGGCAGGCCCATCTTTCCCAGGCCGTAGACGGCGACGGGGATCTCGCCGCCGGTCAGGGCCGCGCGTTGGTCGTCTGTCGATGCCGCTGCGCCGTAGAGCGCCGGAGCGCCCTGTACTGTGTCAGTCATAGAGTGTGTTCTCGCCCGAGAGGGAGTCGGGCAGGTCGCGGTGTCTCGCGGGCGTCCCGAGTGCGAGGGTGTGGGGCGGGACGTCCTCGGTGACGGTCGCGCCCGCGGCGACGAACGAGCCCGCACCGATGCGCACGCCGGGAAGGATCGTCGCGTTCGCGCCGATCGAGACGCCGTCTTCGAGCGTCGGTCCGACGAGGTCGACGTCCTGCCGAACGGGGTAGGGGTCGTTCGTCATCACCGCGCGCGGCCCGACGAAGACGTTCGAGCCGATCGTCGTGTCCGTGGGGATGTACACCCCGGTCTGAAGGCTGACGTGCGAGCCGATCTCGGTCGTGCCGTCGATCACCGTGTCGGTGCCGACGATCACGCCGTCGCCGATCGTGGTGTCCTCGCGCACGAGGGCGTTGTGCCCCGTGATGAAGTCGTCGCCGATCTCGGTGTCACAGTAGACGATCGTCCCCTTGCGGATCCGCGCGCGATCGCCGATGATCGCCGGGTCGGCCGATTCGTCGTGGACGTAGCCGACCGAGTCGGGATCGTCGATCACACAGTCGTCGCCGAGTTCGACGCGTGGTTCGGTCATGCTAGGATCTCCAGCGAGTTCGTTGGTCTCATGCGTGGGAGTCATCGGCCCGTTCGGTCGCGGGCTATAGGAGAGTGTCGCTCTCCGGGGTCGTTACTATTCGATACATAACTCGCGCTAGGCGGTGTCGGGAGAGGCGCGCTCGCGACCGACGAGCGCGTCGATCTCGCGGGCCAGCGAGAGGGCGCGGAGCCCGTCCTCGCCGGTGACGACCGGCTCCGAGCCGGTCCGGACCGCCTCGGCGAACGCCGACAGCTCGTTTTTCAGCGGTTCGCGGCGCTCGACGAGCACCTGCTCGACGATGTTCTCGTGGCGATAACGAAAGCCCTCCTGTTTGACGTACTCGGGTAGCGACTGGCGCGTGATCTCGATCGACTGATCGATGTAGTCGACGATCACGCGGCAGCTCTCGGCGGTGATCGTCATCTCGCGTACTTTCTGTTGGGTGACGCGACTCGCCGTGAGCTGGCCGATCCGACCGGAGGGCGTCTGGATCGTCGCCGTGGCGTAGTTCGATTCGCGCGTTCCCGCGGCCGTGACCTCTTTTGCCTCCTCGCCGAGGATCGACAGCACGATGTCGAGGTCGTGGATCATCAGGTCCATCACGACCGTGTCGTCGATCTCCCGGTCCAGCGGCGGACCGAGTCGATGCGTCTCGACGGCGATGATATCGAGGTCGTCGAGCAGTTCCATCAGCGTCCGCACCGCGGGGTTGAATCGCTCGATGTGACCGACCTGGAGGACGACGTTTTGCTCCGCTGCGAGCTCGATCAGCCGGTTACCGTCATCGAGATCCTCGACGAACGGCTTTTCGATCAGGACGTTGACACCCGCCTCGATGCACGTACGGGCGGTGTCGTAGTGAAACTGCGTGGGGACCGCGATCGAAACGACGTCGACGGATTCGAGAAGAGCGTCCAGCTCCATCGCCGTCGTTCCGAAGGCGTCGGCGACCGACTCGGCCTGCTCCGTATTCACGTCGTGGACGCCGACGAGCTGCGTGTCCGGAAGCTCGCGGTAGACCCGGACGTGGTTCTGTCCCATGCTGCCGACGCCGATAACGCCGGCGCGGATCGGAGGGTGCTCGTCCTGTTCAGACATGTGTTACACCCGCGTTCGCAGCGGCTTCAACGATCCGATCCACACCGTCGCGTGAAACGTTCGGGTGAACGGGAATCGAGAGGACCTCGTCGGTCGCACGCTTCGCCTCGGGGGTGTCGGCACTGTAGCCATCGTAAGCCTCGAGTTCGTGGATGCAGGTCGGATAGTACACCTTGCTCCCGATATCGGCGCCGGCGAGAGCGTCTTTCAGGCCGTCACGATCGTCGGCTCGGACGGTGTACTGATGATAGACGTGCGTTCGGTCCTCGGGAACCGTCGGCGTCTCGACGCCGGTGTCTGCCAACCCCTCGGTCAGCCGGCGGGCGTTCTCCCGTCTGGCCTCGGTGAACTCGGGCAGCCGGTCGAGCTGGACCCGTCCGAGCGCCGCGGCGATGTTCGTCAGCCGCAGGTTGTGGCCCACGGTGGCGTGGGCGTACTGGGCGCTGCCGTCCCGGCCGTGGTTGATGAACTGCCTGACGCCGGCCTCGATATCGGGGTCGTCGGTCGTCACCATTCCGCCCTCGCCCGTGGTCATGTTCTTCGTCGGGTAAAAGGAGAAACAGGCGACGTCGCCGAGCGACCCCACCCGCTCGCCCGAGACGGTCGCGCCGTGGGCCTGGGCGGCGTCCTCGATCAGCGCGACGTCGTACTCGGAAGCCAGTTCGGCGAATCGGGTCATATCGGCGGGCAGTCCGTAGAGGTGTACCGGCATGATCGCGGCGACGTCCCCGCGCTCGCGCAGGATCGCTTCGACGGCGTCGGGATCGAGGTTGTAGGTTCGAGAATCGATGTCGGCGAAGACGGGCTCGCCGCCGGCCAGCCGGATCGAGTTGCCGGTCGCGACGAAGGAAAACGGCGTCGTGATGACCGCCTGATCCCGGACGTCGAGCGCCTCACAGGCGGCGTGGAGGGCGGCGGTTCCGTTGGCGGTCGCGACGCCCCGCTCGGCCCCACAGAAGCCGGCGAACTCCTCTTCGAACGCCGTGACGACGTCCCCGCTTGCGATGTAGCCCGAATCGAGGACCTCCTGGACGGCCTCGCGTTCGTCCGCGCCGATCTCCGGGTTCGCGATGGGGATCATCGACGCCCTCCGACGGATCGTCGCTGCTGGCGGTCGTCGGAGCACGTTCGGGGGATGCCGGAGCCGGCGATCGGCCCGGAAGCCGGTGGAGGGGAGGGGTGTGGTGTCGTAATCATGACTGTAGTCTGCGGGACAGCGCCCGCTGTCCGTTCGTTCAAAACGTACCAGCGCCTTGGTTATAAATGTATTAATCTATCGATGAGCGGAGGAGCGGCCACGAGGACGGGTGAGACCAGCGGTGGGTATCGCAGCCCGTGAACATAGGGGGTGGTAGCCGAACGAAACTGTCGCGGGGTTTTTCAGGACACCCCTCGTACGCCGGAGAGATGAAGATCCACCAGTGGACGGGGGATTTACTCGCGATCCTCCTGTTCAGCGGGTTCGTAGCGGGCGGGGTCCTGGCGATGGAGATCACCATCGCCCCGATCCGCCTCGCGCTCGCCCTCCCCTTCGTACTGCTGTTGCCCGGTTACGCGTTCATCAGCGCCCTCTATCCCGAGGCGAAGACCGACGAAGGGCTCGGACTCGACGCGCTCGAACGAGCGACGCTGTCGGTCGCGCTCAGCCTCGCGGTCGTCTCGATGATCGCGTACGGCGCGAACTTCACCCCGTACGGCGTCACCCTGCTGCCGATCACCGTCGCGGTCGTCGCGTGGACGGTGCTGTTCTCGTTGATCGGGCTCGCCCGGCGCGCGCGGGCCGCCCCGGAAGAGCGGTTCGGGTTCGACGGCCCCGCCCCGGACGCGGTTCCGGGTCTCTTTACCGTCCGCCAGCGCCGAACAGACCGGTCGCGCGGACCGTTCGAGCCCGAAAACGGCCGCCACCTCCTGTTGAACGTCTTTCTCGTCTTCAGCCTGCTCGTGCTGGTCGCCGCCGGGGCGTACATGGCGTTTGCGGCCCCTTCCCTGCCCGCCGAGGAGCCACACACCGAGCTGTACCTGCTCTCGGAGGACGACGAGGGAGAGCTGACCGCGACGGATCTGCCGACCGACCTCTCGGGCGGCGAGACCGAGCCGATCACGGTCGGGATCGAGAACCACGAGGGTGAGACGATCACCTACACCACGGTCGTCTACCAGCAGGAAGTGACGCTGAGCGACGACGGTAGCGAGGTCGAGAGCGTCGGTGACGAAGAGGAGCTCGATCGCTTCGAGACGAGCGTCGAGGACGGCGAGACCGAACAGGTCGCCTACGACGTCGGACCGACGACGGACGACGACGTCTACGTCTGGTTCCTGCTGTATCACGGCGACGTTCCCGACGACCCATCGCCCGAGAACGCAGACGAGACCACCCGGCTCGCGTTTACCGGGTGACGTCGTTCGGTTCCGTATCGGTCGCCCCCTCGCGAAGCTCGACGATGTTCTCCCGACCGCTCCTGAGTTTCGTGACCGTCCCCTCGTCTTCGAGCTTCGAAATGAGCCGACTGACCGTCGCCTGTGACCACTCGGTTCGCTCGACCAGCTGGGACTGTTTCATCCGATGGCCGTGCTGGCGAAGGAGCCGACAGATCTCTTCTTCTTTCGTCAGGGGTGGCCCGCCGGCGGACGGCGCGGGAGGATCGTCCGCAGGCGACGCTCGATCGGGCGTCGGAGCCGACCCCACTGCCGGATTCGAACCGCCGGAGCTCGTGTTCGTGGCCGGTTCCTCGCTCCCGTACCGGCGCATGAACTGCCAGCCCAGCGCACCGCCGCCCGCGACGACCACCACCACGAGGAGGAGACCGCCGCCGACGTACAGATACGGCAGGTACGGGATCGTCGGATCCAGCCCGAGACGGACCGCCGTCGCGTCGCTTACCCCGTCGCCGCTGGTGTCGGTCGCGAGCGGATCGCTCCCGTGAACGTTGATCTCTTCCCAGTCGGTTAGTCCGTTGCCGGTGGTGTCCGGAACGGTGAAGTCGGTTCTGTAACGGACTTCCTCCTCGTTCGTCAGCCTGTCGCCCGAGAGGTCGCCCTCGGGGTGGATCACCGTCACAGGAACGGTCTCGTAGTGGGTGCTCTGTTCCTCCTCGAAGAGCTCGACGGTGACCCAGACGTCGCCCTCGTAGCCTTCGGGCCACCCCTCGATCTCGAACTCGACGTCCCGTTCGCCGCCGGCGAGCGTGACGGTCTCACAGCCCAGATCCGCGAGCGATTCGCCGTCGACGTCGATCGCTTCCGCACAGAGCGTTCGTTCCTCGTCGACCGCTTCGCCGCCGATCGTCGCGGTGAGCGTCAGCGGCTCGGTCGACCAGACGTAGGGAGGTCCGGGATGATCCTGAACGACCCGCTCCTGGTCGGCGATATAGCCGTCGCCGGTGACGGTCGCGCCGTGGACACCCGGTGCGTCCCCGTCGGCGGTCGTGGCACCGCTCCCGGCGTTCGGGTCGTCCGCCAGCGGAACCGCACCGCCGACCCCGGCCAGAGAAACGAGGACGACCCCGAGGATCACGACGACGCGGATCCCGGCGGTCATGTCCGGACCCGTGTCGCTACTGACGGGCACTGCGGGGGCGAAGACCGAATCATACCTCTTCGA
>JAWARX010000002.1:0-13373 GCA_038893155.1 Halalkalicoccus sp. | reverse complement strand
TTACCCTGATATATGTCGTCGTCCACATATATCTGTTTGCATACTGGATCGGTATCGCGTACCGTGGTTCAGCCCGCGATCGCCGTCGCGAGCCGCCCAAGGACGAACGCGCCGGCCGCGAGGAACATCCCGTACTTCAGTCGTTTCTGTCCTGCTGTCGGATCGCTGAAACTCGTGTACGCCGCCCAGAGCATGACGGCGTTCGCCGGCAGCACCACGAGCAGGTAGACGACCCCGAGCGCGCCGAGCAAAAAGGGAAGGGGGCTTGCGAGCACGGCGACGAGGAGACAGCCGACGCCGAGTCGGAGGGCGGGTCGCGCGCCGATCGCGATCGGCAGCGTGTTCAGCCCCTCCTCGCGGTCGCCCGCGATGTCCTCGACGTCCTTTATCACCTCGCGGGTAAACGTCGCGAGCGCCGCCAGTACGAACAGCACGCCGGGTGCGGCGACGTCCCCGACCGCGGCTCCGCCGAACAGGAAGGTGCTCCCACCCAGCGCCGCGACGACCGCGTTGCCGACCCCCGGCAACCCCTTGAACAGCTGGGTGTAAGCGACGAGCAACAGGAGGTTGACGACGGCGATCGCGATCGCGAGAACCGGAAGGGTCAGCGCGAGCACGACGGCCCCCGCAAAGAGCGCGACGCTGAACGCGAGCGCGCCTCGTGGGGAGACCGCCCCTCTAGGAATGGGCCGGTCGGGCCGGTTGATCCGGTCTATCTCGCGGTCGAAGTAGTCGTTGATCGCGTTTCCCGCGCCCGTCGCGAGCACCGTCGCGCCCGCGGCCGCCCCCGCCGCGACCGGGGCGTCGAACAGCCCGCCGGCGACGAACGCCCCGATCAGCGTCAGCGCGCCCGCGGCGACGGCGTTTACCGGACGAACGAGTTCGAACAGCCCGCGGGCGGATTCCCCGTCTGCCATAGTCGGGTTCGACGAAGCGGGAGGTTAAAAGATCCGTCTCACCGGCTCACTCCTCGGGGGATTCGAGCGCGTCGACGAGCGATCCCATCTTCGAGACGACCGTCTCGACCAGCCTCTCGCCCGTTTCCGCGCTCGCGGCGGTCGGGTCTCCGAGGTTTCCGGTGTGGGTGAGCTCGGCCATCTCGTCGGCCGAAAGCGCCCACCCCACCCGATTGTCGCCGAGCGCGTCGTAGTCGGTCAGCGGCAGTGGCTCGTGGTCGATCGCCGTGGCCTCCGCCCGGTCCATGGAGACGAGGTCGGGAAACAGCGCGAGCATCATGCTCGTCTCGAACTCCGAGGCGTGAAAGGAAAGCTCCGTCTCGCGGATCTCGCGGGCGACGTCCTCGAAGAGGTTCACTAGCGGAACGTGAAACGCCCGCATGTCGTGGTCGACCCGGAGATCCCGGACGACGATCTCGAGTTCCGGATCCTGCACGAGGTAGTGACCGTTCACCAGGAGGACGTTCTCGATCCCCCACTCGCCGGTCGAGACGCAGACGTCCCGGACGTACCGCCGGAAGGTCTCGCTTTCGACGGTGACGGTGCCCGGCTTGAACGTGTGGTGCGGGCTGACGCCGTAGGGGATCGCGGGCGCGAGCAGGCAGAAGTGGGCGTCGGCGACCCGCCGGCAGATCGCCTCGGGCATGTAGGTGTCGACGCCAAGCGGCAGGTGGTGACCGTGCTGTTCGGTGCTGCCGACCGGAAGCAAGAGCGTGCTCGTCCCGTCGGTCGCGGCGTCGAGTTCCTGCCAGGTCAGCTCGGCGATCTCGTAGGAATCGGGCATTGCGTCCGGTTTTCCCAGCTTGATTATAAGGGTTCGCTCGCGTCGGCCAGCGTCCCCACCCGCGACCAGCCGTAGCCGACCGCTGAAAGTACTACACGGTACGGGCCGTCTCGGACGACGCCCGGATCGTTACTGCCTCGATTCGACCCGGTATGTGACGCCCACGTCGCTGGTCGAGAGATCGGCCTTCCGCCGGCTGGCCTCGCGGTGGGTCTCGAACGGTCCCTCGACGACGGTTTCGCCGGTCATCACGTAGTAGTCGGTCATACACGATCGTTTCACAATCACACACATATCGTTTTCGCTAGCTTCGCCGGTCGACCGGCAGTTGCAAGCCGAATCCTTAGACGCGTCCGAGGCCTCGCTTATAACAGATCGTCCGAACGGCCGGGCCGCCCGGCCGTTTCGAGAAGACGAAACGCGATAGAGGAGTCTTACGACGGATCGGCGTTTCGACCGAACTCACTGTACATCTATGGGCCAATCGCAACGACCACTGGAGTCTGATGGGGAACTGCGTCCACAACTGAACGCCGGAGCCGACGTGCCGCCGACGAACGACGGCGGCGAGTACGTCTGCAGCCGACGCTGTGCGGACGGCACGAGGTGTCTGATAACCGTCTCGTTGCCGTTCATTTCGTGTCACCAACACGACCAGTCCGAGCCGGTCGTGGAGGATCCCGAGTAGGTTTGGACCGCTCCGCCGCGTCGGTCGTCACGCACGCCACATACATACGCTTCGGGTCCGTACTCGACGGTATGACGACTGCGCGTGCGACGTTCGGCGGCGGCTGTTTCTGGTGTACCGAGGCCGCGATGAAGGAACTCGGCGGCGTGCGTTCGGTCACGTCCGGCTACGCCGGCGGCCACGTCGAGAATCCCACGTACGAGGCGGTCTGCTCGGGCGAGACGGGCCACGTCGAGGTCGTCCAGGTCGAGTACGATCCAGAGGAGATCGCCTACGACGAGCTACTGGAGGTGTTTTTCGCGACCCACGACCCGACCCAGCTGAACCGACAGGGGCCCGACGTGGGCACGCAGTACCGCTCGATCGTGCTGTATCACGACGACGAGCAGCGCGAACGGGCCGCGGCGTACATCGAGGCGCTCGACGAGGAGTACGCCGAGGAGGTAGTGACCGAACTCGAACCCTTAGAGGTGTTTTTCGAGGCCGAGGAGTACCACCAGGACTACTTCGAGAAGAACCCGAACGACGCGTACTGCCGGATGCACGCCCGGCCGAAGATCGAAAAAGTTCGCGAGCGGTTCCGAAGCAAGGTCGAGCAGGTCTGAAGGGGCTCGATAGCGCGTGTCGCGACACGCGGTTCGAACGGGCCGGTCTTAGAGCCCCGTCTCGACGCTTCCCTCGAGCGCCGCCGCGCTCCCGAGAACCGCCGCGTCCTCGAATCGACCGCCGACCAGCATCAGTCCGACCGGCAGCCCGTCCGAACTCCCGGCCGGCACCGAGATCGCCGGGTGGCCCGTCACGTCGAACGGAGCGGTGTTGTCGAGCATGCAGAGCGCCCGCTCGATCGCCTCGACCCGGGAGATTTCCCGATCGATCCCGTGGGCGGTTTGAGGTGTCGTCGGCATCGCGAGCACGTCGACCGATTCGAGCGCAGCGTCGTACTCCGCCGCGAGCGTCCGGCTCAGGTTCTGTGCCTTCGCGTAGTAGCGCCCGCGGTACCGATCGCCGAGGTACTCCCCGAGTACGAGCGTGAGCTTCAGGGTGGTGAGGTAGTCGTCGGCCTGTGCGCGGCGCGCCCGCCCGAACGCCTCGGCGAACTGGGTGTCGTAGCGACCCGTTCCGTGGTGGCCGACGCCCTCGGCGTCGACGGTCGCGGTCGTCCCCTCGATGGCGATCGCGTTCCAGATCGCGAGTCCGTCCCGATGCATCGGGATCGACACCTCCTCGACGGTCGCGCCCGCCTCCGCGAACGCGTCGAGGGCCTCCCGGACCGTCGCGTCGACGCCGGATTCGCTCGCCTCGTGGCCGAAGCCCTCCTCGAGGACGCCGACGGTCACATCGCTGGGGTCCCGATCGAGGGCCGCGGGGTACTCCTCGGTCGGCACCTCGCCCTGTCGGGGGTCGAGGCCGTCCCTCCCGGCGATCACCTCGAGGACGCGCGCACAGTCCTCGACGGTCGAGCACATCGGGCCGGCGTGGTCGAACGACCGGCCGAGGCCGGCGATTCCCGTGTAGGGCACCAGCCCGTGGGTGGGCTTGTGGCCGACGATCCCGCTCCAGGAGGCGGGGATCCGGATCGAGCCGCCCTGGTCGCCACCGATGGCGACGTCGACCTCGCCGCTCCCGACGGCCGCCGCCGACCCCGAGGAGGAGCCCCCGGCGACGTAGTCGGGGTCGTGGGGATTGGCCACCGGCCCGGTCGCCGAGAGCTCGCCGCTGCCCGAGAAGGCCATGTCCTCCATGTTCAGCTTCCCGGTGATCGTCGCGCCGGCGTCGAGCAGCCGGGTGACGATCGTCGCGTCGGTCGAGGGGACGTACCCCTCGAACAGCCTCGAGCCGAGGGTCATCTCGACGCCCGCGAGGTTCACGTTGTCCTTCAGGCCGACCTCGTAGCCAGCGAGTGGGCCGTCCTCGGCACCCCTCACCTCGCATTTCATCACGAAGGCGTTCAGCGGGTCCTCCGAGCGGTCGGGTCGGTAGCCCGGGTCCCGGTCGGTGTACTCGATCCGCGGGCGGTCGGCGACCAGTTTGTCGAGCCGTTCGTAGCCCGCGAGCGTCTCGGGAACGATCGCCGCGAAGTCCTCGACCTCCTCGTCGCTGAGTTCGACGTGGTGTCGCCTCGCGCACTCGCGGATCTCCTCCGGCGTCGGCGGCCGGACGTTCGGCGGTGATTCGGGCATACTTCGAGATGATTGATAGCAATACACAAAGCGTTTCATGTTCGTTCCGTCGGGCAGTGGGAGGGCGTTCGGACCCCGGAGATCGGATTCGGCCGGTCGACTCTTCGCCCAGTAGCGAATACCACGGCTGGTTCTCCGGTTCGGTCGGCTCTCGATGGTTTTACTGATAGCCGACCTCCCGACGGGTGTTCATTTACGAGCGCCGGACCGTCGTCTACCAACTGTTGCCCGTCACGCAGAACGATGGGCGCTGCAGGATTGTGAACCACGGTCGTTCCGCTTCGCTTCACTCCCTGATTCAAATCCTTCGTGTGATACTTTTGCTCGTCACGTCCGTTCCTCGCAGAGAAGTGGGCGCTGCAGGATTTGAACCCGCGACATCTTGGTCCGAAGCCAAGTACTCTGTCCAGACTGAGCTAAGCGCCCGGCAGTCCACGATTCGGTACAACCGTTATTAAGTCCCGCGATTCGTTCAGAGGTACGACAGCGCGCCGGCGAGCATCAGGGCGATGCCGATCCCCAGCCCTTTGTAGTTGATCGCGTCCGTCGGGGTCATCAGGCCGCTGTAGACGATCAGCGGGATCGCGATCAGTATCAGCCCCGAGAGCACCCACCGAGCGCGGTTCGTGGACGCCGGCTCGTCCGCTTCGAACTCCCGGCGGCTCGCGGCCAGCCGACCGGCCAGCTGCGTGCAGTCGTCCCCCTCGGCGGTCGCTCGATCGACCGTCTGCCGCCACGCTCGCTCGGTGTCGCTCTCGCGCTCGGCGGGGGCGTTCGCCATCACCAAATCGTTTGGATCGGGCCGGTATTAACCCTTTGTCAGACACCACGCCGGGGGATCGAGCGGCGTGACGACCGCCGATTCTGCCGCCGGAACTTGAACTATCCGGCACGAGGTATAAAAGGGAGAACGACGAACGGGTTGGTATGGTAGTCGGATCGATCGTCGCGTTCGTCGTTGCACTGCTCGTCGGCGGGTTGGCGATCTACATCAGCGCCAACGTCGTCATGGACGTACAGGACTACAGTCACGCCGTCATCACGGCCTTCATCGGGGCGATCGCGTGGGCGCTCGCCGCGTGGATTCCTCTCATCGGACCGATACTGGCGCTGATCGTCTGGATCGGCGTGATCAACTGGCGGTATCCCGGCGGCTGGGTCGACGCCGCGATCATCGGCGTCGTCGCGTGGCTCGCCGCGATCGTGCTCCTGTTCGTCCTGAACTCCGTGCTGGGGCTCGGCGTCGCCGCCTTCGGCATCCCCGGCGCTTAGACCGAGAGTCCCAGCTCTTCGTTCACCAGTTCGACCGCGTTTTTTACCGCCCCGATCGAAGAGAGGTAGCCGGCGCCGACGCTCGCCTTGAGCGCGAGCGCCGCCCGCCCCCGGAGCACGGTAGGGCCGACCTGTGCGACCGCACCGTCGCCGACGCTGACGAGCCAGCCCGGCGAGTCGAACGCGAAGCGCTCGGGACGCGGGCCGAACCCGCCGTCAGGTTCGCCCGCCGCGAGCGCCGCAAGACTTCGGGCGACGACGCGAGCCTCGCGGATCGCCGCCTGCGCGCTCGCGGGCACCGCCTCGCCGTCGTCGTCCACGACGCGGGCGGTGTCTCCGACGGCGAACGTCCGCGAGTCGAGGCGCAGATCGCTCCGGACGCCGGGACGCTCGCCGTCCAGGCTGGCGGGCCCGCGGATCCCGCCCGTCCAGACGAAGGTGTCGTACTCGATCGCTTCGTCATCAGTGGTTTCGACCGCGCGCTCGGTGGCGCGCTCGACGGTCGTGTTCGTACGCACGTCGATCCCTCGCTCCGTTAGCTCCTCGTGGATCGCCGCCTGGAAGTTCGGCGGGAAGTTCGGCGCGACTGCCCCGAACTGCTCGACCAGCGTGATCGAGAGCTCCCGGTCCATCGCGGCGAGTTCGCCCGCGACCTGCACGCCCGAGAGCCCCGCTCCGCCGACGACGACCCGCCCGCCCTCGGCGACCGACTCGCGGATCGCTTTCGCGTCCTCGATCCGCTTCAGCGGGATCGAGTGGGCCTCAACACCGGGCAGGTCGTAGTAGTTCGTCTCCGCACCGAGACAGATCGCCGCGTAGTCGTACTCGATCGTTTCATCCCCGCAGCGAACTACCTGCTCGTCGCGGTCGATTTCCTCGATTTCTCCCCGTTGGACCTCGACGCGATTGAACAGCGACGCGAGCGGGATCGAGATCACCTCGGCAAGCTCCGGTTTTCGAACGACGCGGTGGAGCTCGTGCTGGATCAGGTGGTACGGTTCGCGGTCGACGAGGAGGATCTCGACGCCGGGCGGACACAGCTGTTCGAGGTGCTTCGCGAGCGTCACACCGGCGTAGCCCGCCCCGCAGACGACGATTCGCATACGCCCGCTTGGAGCGAGCGGTTAAAAGACGTGCTCCTCGACGAGCCGGGCCGGGCCGCCGACCTCCCAGACGTGGGTTTCGACACCCACGGCCGCGACCTCCTCCTCGACGCGCTCTACGTGCTCCGCCGTGGTGTTGACGTAGACGCTCGCGCCCGTGTCCGTCGAGTAGTAGACCGGCACGCCCTCCTCGCGAAGCTCGCGGATCCGGTTGAAGACCTCGATGGTCTCTGGTTGCCAGTAGACCCAGCCGGCGGGCCCGGTCATGGTCGTCGCCGCGAGCGACAGTGAGTCGTGTTCTGCGAGCGAGAACGTGCGATCGAAGTCGCCCTCCCGCAGGGCGTCGCGAAGCTCGGCGATCTGGCCGTGCATGTGGGCCATCCGGGCCTGGAACATGTGGCTGTCGGCGGCTTCTTCGTGAGCCTGTTCGGTCTCCTTGTAGGATGGGACCAGCCCGCCGACGATCCGCAGGTCGTCTTCGAGATCGGTCTCGATGCGCTCGGAGCGACAGTCCGCGTCGTTCAGGCCCGTGTGCAGGTGGCTGAACGCGCCCGTGACCGCGCGGGCGGCCGACGAGGAGCCCCGGCGAGCGATCGTCGAGATCTCGGGGCGAGAGAGGTCGAGCTCGGCGGCCGCAGCGAGCGCCATCGCCGCCGCCGCGAAGCCCGACGACGAGGAGCCGAAGCCGACGTTCGAGGGAAACGAGTTCTCGCTTTCGAGACGGACCCCGTGATCGACCCCCGCCAGCTCGCGGACGTGATCGACGACCGCCGCGACGCGCTCTTCGCCCCGGCCCGAAAGGTCCTCGCCGTCGACGACGTAGACGTCCTCTCGCCGATCCGCCTCGAAGACGGCGGTCGTGCGCGTGTGACTCGGCGCGGTGCAGACGCTGATGGAGTCGTGATACGGCAGCCTGAGTTCGGGATCGCGCATCCCGTGGTATTTCGCGAGCCCCTGGATCGGGTGGGCGATCGCCGTCGCTTTCTTCATATCACGACCGGCGGCCGTTGCTCGCATAAGTACTGCGTTGTCGCCGAGCGAACGCGGTGCCAACTGGTCGACGCAGGATCGTCTACGCTAACACTCATAATTGACGGGTACTTTCCTGTGGGTGTGAACGATTCCCCGTTGGTCCAGCGAGGAAGCGCCGTCGGCAGACGGGCGCTTTCGACCGGGACCGCCGCCGCCGAGTACCTCCTCCCCCGGCCCTACGAACGCTTCGCCGTCCTCGCGGGCGACGAACTCACTGCGGATACGCCGCCCGTCGCGCCCTCGACCCGCCTCCGGCTCTACCGGCGCGGCTTTCGCGCCCGCGCCGCCCACCTCTACGACTTCGAGAGCTACGACCCCGAGGAGTACCTCTCGGACGTCGAGCGCTACGTCGGCGCGTACTACCTCAACGGGGCGTGGATCGACGCGATCGACAACAAGCTGCTCTGTCACCTGCTTCTCTCGGAGTTCGACGAGCACCTTCCGACGGCGTACGGGCTGCTCAGGGGCGGCCGGCTCCACGCGATCGACGCGGGAACGCTCCCCCGAGCGGACGGTGGTGGGGGCACCCTCGGGCGGCTGCTCGGCCGGCCGACGGGGCCCGACTCTTCGATCCCCGACGGCGTCGACTGGGTGCTCGACCGGCTCGAACGCGAGCGCCTCGTCTGCAAGCGGTTCAAGGGCGGGTCCGGAAAGCAAGTGCTGGTCCTCGCGTACGAGGGCGGCGAGTACGCGGTCAACGGCGAACCCCGCTCCGAGCGCGAACTCCGCGAGCGGGTCGGGGCGCTAGACGAGTACCTCGTGACCGAGTACGTCGCGCAGGCACCCTACGCCCGCGAGATCTACCCCGACTCGGTCAACACCATGCGCGTGCTGACGATGTACGACGAGGAAGCGGGCGAGGCGTTCGTCCCCATCGCGACCCACCGCTTCGGCACCGAGCGCTCGGGCGCGCTCGATAACTTCTCGCGGGGCGGGCTCTCGGTCGGCGTCGATCGCGAGACGGGCACGCTCGACTCGGCGGTCCAGTACCTGCCGCCCGCGCCTCCCGAGGAGTTCGAGGTCCACCCCGATACGGGCGAACGGATCGCCGGCGTCGAGGTACCGGGCTGGAAGCGGATCGAGGAGCGACTCACGGGGATCGCAGAGCGCCTCTCGTACATCCCCTACATCGGCTGGGATCTGGTCGTGACCGACGAGGGGGAGTTCACCGTCATCGAGGCGAACAACAACACCTCGGCGGTCGTCCAGATCCACGAGCCGCTGTGTCGCGACGAGCGCACGCGGCGCTTCTACGAGCGCCACGGCGTGCGCTGAGCCGGCTCCGAACCGAACCGCTCAACACGGCTCGCCCGCGAGTCGGGCTATGGGAACCCGACTGGACTCGCCCGAGACACAGGCCGCAGAGGTCACCGATCGCCTCGAGGAGGCCTACCCCGACAGCACCATCTCGCTTCGCTTCTCGAACCGACTCGAACTGCTGATCGCCGTTATCCTCTCGGCACAGTGTACCGACGAGCGGGTCAACCAGGAGACCGAACACCTGTTCGCGACGTACGACGGGCCCGAGGACTACGCGAACGCTCCCCAGGAGGAGCTCGCCGAGGATCTGAGTTCGATCACCTACTACAACAACAAGGCGAGCTACATCCGCGAGGCCTGCGGAATCATCGTCGACGAGCACGACGGCGAAGTGCCGGATACGATGGACGACCTGACCGATCTCCCCGGTGTGGGTCGCAAGACCGCGAACGTCGTCCTCCAGCACGGCCACGAGCTGGTCGAGGGGGTCGTCGTCGACACGCACGTAAAGCGTCTGACCCGCCGGCTGGGGATCACCGAGGAGCGCTCGCCCGAGAAAATCGAGCGCGAGCTGATGGAGCTACTGCCCCGGGAGGACTGGCAGGCGTTCACCCATCTGTGTATCAGCCACGGGCGGGCGACGTGTACGGCGCGTAACCCCGACTGTGAGGGGTGCGTTCTCGAGGACGTCTGTCCGTCCTCGAAGCTCGACGGCGAGCTCGATCTGGCGAGCGGCGACCCCTGGTAGGTCGGCAGGCGCGTGGCCAACGGTTTTTGTAGTGGGCCGAGAAAGCGATGGTGCCATGACCGAATCAGACGAGCACGGACGGGACGTCGAACTCGAGAAGGAGAAAAGCGAGGGAGAGAGCGAGGCCGACGAGGAGCTCGACGACGAGCACGAAGAGGAGCTCCAGCGCCAGCAGGAGGAGGAAGCCGAGGAGAAACTCGACGCCGAGGACGAACAGCGCGAGGCCGCCGCCGAGGAGACGGCCAACCCCGACGCCCACCGGGACGAACGGCCGTTCAACAGCTGATAGGATCGTCGTAGCCAACCGGATACGTCGACCCCCGAAGTCCGACGCTGGGGTTCGATTCCCGGACGGGGGATCGGTGAACTTCTACGGTATATGAGACGAGGTCGCTACGCGTAGAGGTACGTCAGGACGTACTGAGCGAGGCCGAGAACGTAGGCGATCAGCCAGCAGACGACGTAGCCGGCGACGCCGACGCGCAGTCGAAAGCGCCACGCGCCCATGTTCTCGTGGAGGTCGTCGATGTCGATCCACTGATCGGGCTCGTCGTACAGGTCGTGGCTGCGTTTGGCCTGGAAGATCCGGACGATCCCGGTGAGCGCAAAGAGGAGGAAGGCGTAGGCCTGAATCCCGAAGATGGCGTGCATCGCCTGGAAACCGGTGAGCTGATCGAACAGCCTTGGGGCCATCCAGAAGACGACCGGCCCGGTCGTGAGCACGAGCCCGGTGAGGATGTACTTGAGATGGCGGGTCAGGACGGCCCACGTCACGGGGTCGTTCTCGATGACGATCCAGGCTCCATAGAGGTAAAACGGGAAGCTCACCGTGACGAGCGCGAGCGCGATCGTCGCCCACACGACGGCGTCGGCCATTGTGAGCGATTGGAGCGGCCGAGCGTTAAGGGGTCCGGATTCGTCCGTCCCGGAACACGTATGTCGATGCCGGTCCAATTTTCGGCCAATGGCTGACGGTCGTTCCGACGGGGGAGCCGACGCCGCGGCCGGCGACGGGCCCGAAGAGCAGTCGATCCCCGCCGAGGAGTACGACTTCGAGGACTTCGGGCCGGCCGACATGGCGAAGATGAGCGCCGACGACTGGGAGGCGGCGTTCGATCCCGACTCCTGGATCACGGGGCGAGAGCTGATCGACCGGGTCGAGGCCGACCTCAAATCCCGGATCGCGAACCGGGACGTCTTCGCGGTGCTCGAACGCTTCGAGGAGCCGCCCCGAATCCTCGCGTACTCCGACGAGGGCTACGCGATCGTCTACCCGGACGGGAGCGTCGAGGGCCGGGGAACGGTCGTCAGGGACGTGAAACCGACCGTCGCGCTCTGCTCGATGGACGACTACGAGGTGCCCGACCCGCCCGAGGAGTGGTCCCTGCCCGACCCCGAGGAGGTACCCGAGGGAAGCGGCGATCTGGGCAACCAGATGCTGCAGGTGATCGCGTTCGGCCTCCTGTTTGCCGGACTCGCGGCGTTCGCGGGGCTGTTTTTCGGGAACGTCGGTGACTCGGCGGTGATCGTCGTGGTCGTCGGAGTCCTGTTTCTTATCGCGAGCGTCTTCCTGTTTCTCGTGGTGGCGAACGCCCGACTTTCCGATCGGTTCCGTGCGGTCGAGTATCAGAACCGGCTGCGCGCTGCGGGCGTCAACTCCGCCGAGCGCCCGGAGTTCGTGCCGGTCGAAGACGGTGACATAACGCCGCTTTCCGATCCCGAGGAGGGTGCGCGATAGCCGGCGTCCGGGCACTGAATGTGGGTGTCATCGGTGGGTTTAAGCGAATACGGTCCTGAATCTCGACTGTATGAAGAGGCGGGAATTTATGACAGCGGCCGGTGTCGCGGGCGCCGCAACAGCGGCGGGTGCGACGGGTGCCGTCGGTACCGCAGCCGCCCAAGAAGAGGAGCCCGACTGGGACGAGTTCGTCACCGACGCCGGTGGCTACGACACCACCGAGGACCTCCGAGGCGAGGAGGAAGTCACCGTCGAGGTCGGCGCCGGCGACGGGCTGCAGTTCGGTCCGGCGGCGATCTGGGTCGATCCTGGAACCACCGTGATCTGGGAGTGGACCGGCGAAGGTGGCGGCCACAACGTCGCCAGCGTCGACGGCGAGGAGTACGAGAGCGAGACCACCGACGAGGCCGGATTCACGTTCGAACATACGTTCGAGGAGGACGGACAGCTCAACACGTACCAGTGTGATCCACACACCGCCCAGGACATGCACGGCGGCGTGGCCGTCGGCGACGACGTCCCGACGACCGAAGTCCAGGAGGGCGTCGTCACCGATCCCACGGAGATGGGCGTCCAGATCCAGGAGCACTACGTCGGGATCGGGGCGATCCTGATGATCAGCGTCTCGCTGGTGTTTACGTTCTTCGTGTTGAAATACGGCGAGTCCCCACACGCGAAGGGTGGTAACTGATGAGCTCTTCTGGAAGCACCTACGGCGACATCCACCGCTACGAGCCCGCCCGCGAGAGCACGGTCGCCGCGATCGCGATCGTCGTCCTGACGATTATCGAGGTCGTGCTCGTCGCCCTGTTTACCTACGGGCTCGTGATGGCGTGGGGGACGACCCAGATCGGCAACATCTATCTCGGCTTGCTGCTCGCGCTGCTCTTCATCGATCTGGCGTTCATCCTCGTTCTCTATCGCAAGGAGTTCCTCCCCGACGTGATGATCGTCAAGAAACGCCGACGCAAGTGGGAGGACCTCTACATCCGCGAGGAGCAGGCGGAGGGTAGCGAGTTCGCGGACGGCGCAGTAGAGCATCTCAAACGCGCGGTCTACCCATACTACAAGAAGAACTAACAATGTCAACAGAAGAAGACAAGTATCCGGTCGAATCGGATCGACGGCGGTTCGTCAAGGGCGTCGTCGGTGCGGCGGCGCTCGCCGGCATCGGCTCGACGGGCGCGGTAGCGGTCAACACCTCGACGCCACCGGCAGGATCGGGCGGCGGAATCACGGATTTCATGGGGATCGAGCGGGTCGGCGGGCCGGCACCCCGTGGTATGCCCCTCATCCCCATCGAGATCGATGACGACGGCACGATCACCGGCCGGTGGCCCGAGCTCGTCGAAGAGGAAATAGAGGGTCAGACGATCACGCTCGCAGAAGAGGAGCTGGGCGGGATCACCTACACCTCCCAGTGGTACCAGTACTGCGGGAAACAGACATCCCCGGCGCTCCTCCCGGAGGCCGACCAGGACAACCGGTTTCTCTCCTCGCCACAGACCCAGTACGAGTGGCAAAACGCAGAGCTTGAGGCCGAAGAGCCGCTCAACATCGAGCACTTCGAGGACTACGAGGAGGGGGGGCAACGAGATCGGCGAGGCCGGGG
>JAWARX010000001.1:0-15758 GCA_038893155.1 Halalkalicoccus sp. | reverse complement strand
TCGGGGTCCAGCGGGCGCTCAACGACGCGCTCCCCGAGGAAGAACGCGACCTCTCGCATCTTCACGTCCCGATCCTCGATCGGGCGCTCGCGACGTGGGGCGACCACGACGGGCGGTGGCACAAACGGGTGAGCGTGCTCGGTCAGCCTGCGCTGATTTCGGTGCCGGGGCTGTACGAAGCGCCCGCGAAGCCCGAGGCCTACTACAAGGCTCAACAGCGCCACGCGATGCTCTCGGGGGACACTCCGCCCCGTGAAGTGCTCGAAAACGAGGTCGAAGGCGAGTTCCTGATCGCCGAGGACCCCCGGACGACCGAGGCGCTCGTGGGCTACGTCCTGAGCGCCTATCACTACCTCGAAACGGGCGAAGCCTTCTGTGAGACGGAGGGCTGTCGGCTCTACAACGCGCACCGCCAGCCCGAACTGATCGAGGCGCAGTTGCGCGAACCGGAGTTCTGTGAGCGTCACGCTGAGTGGTATGAGGCGTGACGCTCACAGGGCCAGCAAGCACGGTGTGCTTGCGCTGTTCTGCGCGAAGCACGCCGAGTTCTACGAGGCGTGACGAGTGCAGAGCCAACGAATCTTCGATTCGTGCTGTTCTGCACGAGGCGTGACGATCGAGCGGCTATCGAAGCCGTCACGGATCGCGGGAGTTAACCTTCCGATCGGCGTCCGCTCATCCAATGGGCGAGTTCTCTACCGACGTGCAGGTGCGCTTTCGGGACATCGACGCGATGGGTCACGTGAACAACGCGGTCTATGCGACCTACGTCGAGCAGGCGCGCACCGAGTACTTTACCGAGGTGCTCGACGAGAGCCTGGAGGCCGTCCCGAGCGTTCTCGCGAGCCTCGAACTCTCCTACGAGCGTCCGATCACCCTCGGACAGTCCGTTACCGTCGGCATCGACGTGCCCGAACTCGGTCGGTCGAGCCTTCCCATGCACTACGAGGTCCTCGCAAACGGCGAGCGCGCGGCGACCGCAGAGTCGGTGCAGGTCTTCCTCGATCCCGAGACTCAACGACCCTACCCGATCCCCGATCGGTTCCGCGAGCGGATCGCCGCCTTCGAGGGGTTATAACACTCGCCCGGCGCTCAGGCGGACCAGCCCCAGCGCGCCCTCCGCGTGGACGGTCCGTTCACAGCGAGCTTCGAGCGCACGGTGGCCCTCCGCGATCCGCCGGTCGAGCAGTTCGTGTGCCGGCTCGTCCAGCCGGCGTTTGTGCGGGGTCGAGAGGTAGACGAACGCTCTGAACGGCAGATTGACGAGCGGCCCGTATATCCGACGGCTCGACGCGGCGTTCAGCAGGGCGATCCGCCCCCCCGAACCGACGAACGCACACCACCCCTCGACGACCGCCTCGGGATCGGCAAACATCCCGACGACGAACGTGGCGACGACGGCGTCAGCGCCCCGCAGTGGGGGCACGGTCGCGTCGCCCCGCACGAGATGGACGTTCTCCCACCCCTCGCGCTCGACGTGCTCGCGTGCGCGCCGGAGAACCCCCTCGGAGAAGTCCACGCCGACCACCACCCCCTCGGGCCCGACCTGCTCGCGGAGATAGGCGACGTTCGCGCCCGTTCCACAGCCCATCTCCACGACGGTGTCTCCGAGTTCGAGATCGAGCGCGCGAGCGGTCTGCCTTCGTAGGGGAGCGACGCCCGGAACCGACCGGGAGACGTGGTCGTAGAGGTCGGCCCACCGAGTGTAAAAATCGGCGGCGCTCATCGTACCAGCGGTTTGATCGCTTCCGCGGCGCTGGGCGCACTCTCCACGAGAACGTAGATCACGGGCTCGATCCCGAACCCGCCGGTCTGTGCGAGGACGGTCGCCTCGGGATCGGAGTCGAGCGCCGCGGCGATCGTCTCGTCGAGCTCCCCCTCGCCCTCGAACTCGACGACCGCGTGGCCCGACTCGGCGAGGAGCGCCGAGAGCGCGGGATCGTACCGGACGTTGAGTGCCGCCCGCGCCTCGCTGCCGTGCTCCCGGGCGGTCAACAGCACGCTCGCGACGTGTTCGCTCACACCGAACTCCGGCTCGCCCGGAATCGCCGTCCGGCCCTTGACGTCGAAGATCCGGCCCGGAACGCCCGCGACGTCGTCGATCGTCACGGCGTCGGGGGTGCACTCGACGAGGTTCGATCCGACGTTGGGGATCAACCCGGCGAAGCCGCTCGTGTTTTCGAGTGTTCGAAGCCCCCGTCGGACCGACGAGAGTACGCGCTCGGTGGTTCGAAGCTCGCTTTCGGGGTCGTGGATCCGGAACTCGCCCTCGTACTCGGCGAGTTCGGGCATCGCTTCCTCGTGGAGCGTGGCCACGAGGTCGCCGCGGGATTCGAACTGCCGGATCAGTACCTCGGTCTCGACCAGCGCCTGTACCCGGCTCACCTCGCCCGTCGCGAGCCCCTCGCCGACGCGGGTGACGAGATCCGCGACGCGCTCGTCGCCCAAGACGGCCTCGTTGCGTGCGACCTCGCCGTGGGCGTACTTCGAGACGGCGCTCTGGCTGATCCCGAGGACGTCGGCGACCTCGCTTTGGGTCAGCCCGCGTTCCCGAAGCTCTTCCGCGAGCATCGACCGAAACGTCGGGAGGAACTCCTCGACGACGATCTCCTCGATGAACTTCATCGGTCGCCTCCGAGCACGCCACCGCTCATCGATCGTCTCCGAACTCCTTTCCAGTCTGGAAGGACGACCCGTCCGTCCCCGGGGCGCTCGGACACGCTCATTGAGTCCCTCCGAACTCCACCGAGTTCGGAGCGACGATCCGCACGTCCTCGCATCGGCTCGGACGCACTCATTGAGTCCCTCCAAACTCGGAATCCCCCTGGATCTTCGAGGCCTGGGGCCCGCGCTGGTCCTGGTACTTCGAGCCGCGCTCGGAGCCGTAGGGCCGATCGGCAGGTGTTTTCATCTCGGTAAAGACGAGCTGGCTGATCCGCATGCCGGGCGTGAGCGCGACGGGTGCGGTGCCCAGATTCGAGAGTTCGAGGGTGATCTGCCCCCGGTAGCCCGGATCGACCACGCCCGCGGTGGCGTGAACGACGATCGCGAGGCGACCCAGCGAGGAGCGCCCCTCGACGTTCGCGAGGAGATCGGGGGGGATCTCGACGCGCTCTTTCGTGGTCCCGAGCACGAAGTCACCCGGGTGCAGGACGACCTCCTCGCCCTCCTCGATCACGGTCTCGGTGACGTACTCCGAGACCTCCCGTTCGCTTCCCGGATGGATGCAGGGGATGTTCGCGCGCTGGAACTCGAGGAACTCGCGGCCGAGGCGCAGATCGACGCTCGCGGGCTGGATCTGCAGGTCGGGGTCGTCCACGGGCTCGATCACCAGATCGCCCGCTTCGAGGCGCCGCAGGATATCGGCGTCCGAGAGGATCATACTCGAAGGGATCGGACGATGGGGCGTAAATCTTCTCTTGAGGAGCGAGTAGCCACCGCTATAACCCCTGCGCCACCCAGTTCGGGTATGAAACAGGCGATCGTCGCCCGCACGGACATCGGAATGGGAACGGGTAAACTGGCCGCGCAGGTCGCACACGCCTCGCTGTCGGCCTACGAGGACACCGACAAGGGAGCGCGAAGAGACTGGAAGGGCGGCGGCCAGAAGAAAGTAGTGCTGAAGGCCTCGGGCGAGAAGGAAATCTTCGAACTCGCCGACCGGGCGGAGCGAGAGGGAATCCCCCACGCGGTGATCCGCGATGCGGGCCACACGCAGCTCGAATCGGGAACGGTAACGGCGCTGGCGGTCGGGCCGGCCGCGGACGACCGGGTCGATCGCGTGACGGGCCACCTCTCGCTGTTCTGATCGACCGCGGCATGCGGGGGTCGCCGGGACCGGCCCCCTTTACCGGCTCGCGGCCGAAGCGTGGACATGGGCGACACCGACCCCGTCCAACCGCTCACGATCTACGCCGACTACGTCTGTCCCTTTTGTTACCTCGGGCACGCCTCGCTCGATCGCTACCGCGAGGGGCGCGAGCACTCCATCGAGATCGACTGGCAGCCCTTCGACCTGCGGGCGGGAAAACGCGGCCCCGACGGCGAGATCGATCACTCGGTAGACGACGGCAAGGACGAGGAGTACTTCACTCAGGCGAAGGAGAACGTCCGGCGCTTACAGGAGGAGTACGGCGTCGAGATGGCCCAGGAGCTCGCGATCGAGGTCGACTCGCTCCCGGCGCAGGCCGCCTCGCTGTCCGTCAAAGAGGAGTATCCCGAGACGTGGGCCGCCTTCGACGAGGCGATCTACGCCGCGCTCTGAAGGGGGGTCGGGACATCGGGGATCGCGAGGTGCTCGCCGCCCTCGTCGAGGAGGTCGGGCTCGATCCCGGGGAGGTCCTCGCGGCCAGCGAGGACGAGGAACTACGGGTACGCCTCGACGAGCGCTTTTCGGCGGCCCGCGAGCGGGGCGTAACCGGCGTGCCGACGTTCGTCTACGACGGGCGGGCCGCCCGCGGTGGCGTACCGCCCGAGCAACTAGAGCGGTTGACCGACGGGACCTGATCGGAAACGCCGGCGCGAATGGTGACTGAAAATATATATCACATCGGACTGTGTGGTCCGGTATGGCTATAGAGCTGAGCGCCCCTCGGACCCCGATCGAGTGGGGCACGTTCGCGGCGCTGGTGACGGTCCTCCTGACGGTTCTGATGTCGCTCGATTCGGGCGGGCTCCTCGGGGCGCTGGCGACGGCGGTACTGGTCGCACTTCCCGTCGTCGTCGGTGCGTTCGTCCTCGTTTCCCTGTGGCGGCTCACGGCGGGAACGTCGGCCTGATCGACGGAACCTGATCGCTCCACGGGAGTCCGATTCCGAGGGGTATTTCCACGGCGAGCGCCACCCACGGCCATGGAACGGGCGCTGGGCGCACCCGCGAAGATGAAAGAGCGTCGCGAGGAGCTGACGCCGATGATGCGCCAGTACTGCGATCTATGCACCGAGTACGAGGAGTCGATCGTGCTCTTTCAGGTGGGGGATTTCTACGAGACGTTCTGCGAGGCCGCCGAGGTCTCGGCGCGCTTACTGGAGATCACGCTCACGAAACGCGAGGACTCGACGGGGACGTACCCGATGGCGGGGATCCCGGTCGACAGCGCCGAATCGTACATCGAGACGCTGCTCGATGCGGGCTTCCGGGTCGCGGTCGCCGATCAGGTCCAGGATCCCGAGGAGGCGAGCGGTGTGGTCGACCGCGCGGTAACGAGGGTCGTCACCCCCGGGACGATCACCGAGGACGAGCTACTGGGCGGCGAGGACAACAACTACGTCGCGGCGCTCGCCCGTGCGGGCGGCGAGAACGACGACGGGGGGCACACGGAGTACGGACTCGCTTTCCTCGACGTTTCGACCGGCGATTTCGTCGCCACCGGATCCGGGTCCGAGGAAACCATCCGCGACGAGATCAGCCGGTTTGGGCCCGCGGAGGCGATCGTCGGTCCCGGGATCGAGGGGTTCGACCCGTTTGACGACCGCGACGGTTCGGTCGGCGACTGCATGGTCACGCCGTACGATCCCGATGCGTTCGGCCGCGAGACGGCCCGCAGGCGGCTCGACTCCTATTTTGGCGTCCCCGAAAAGCGCCTCGCGAGCGACGCCGAGATCAGCGCCTGCGGGGCATTGCTCGCGTACGCCGAGTACGCCCGCGGTGGCGAGGACGGCCGGCTCGACTACCTCAACCACCTCACGCGCTACGAACCGCGCGAGTACATGCTGCTGGATCGGGTGGCGCTGCGGAGTTTGGAGCTGTTCGAGCCGCGGGCGGTCGGCGGGAGCGACGAGAACACGCTCTTGGGGGTCCTCGACGAGACGGCCTGCGCGCTCGGACGGCGAACACTCACCGACTGGCTGCGCCGCCCCCTTCTGGATCCCGAGCGGATCGACGCCCGCCTCGAGGCGGTAGCGGAGTGGACGACGCGCGTCGAGGCCCGCGAGACGATCCACGACCTCCTGACGAGCGTCTATGACGTCGAGCGCCTGATCGCGCGCGTCTCCCGCGGTCGGGCGAACGCCCGCGACCTGCGCGCGCTCAAGGACACCCTCGATACGGTCCCCGAGATCCGCGAGTCGATGGCCGGCGTCGAGAGCGACACCCTTCGAGAGCTCCGCGGGGACCTCGACGAGCTGGCGGACGTACGGGAGCTGATCGCCGACGCGATCGCGGAGAACCCACCGATCGAGATCACCGAGGGCGGCGTGATCGCGTCCGGGTACGACGCCGATCTCGACGCGCTGCGCGAGACCGAACGGAGGGGGAAAGCGTGGATCAACTCGCTCGAAGCCGAGGAGCGAGAACGCACCGGGATCGACTCGCTGAAAGTGGGGTTCAACCAGGTCCACGGCTACTACATCGAGGTCACGAACCCGAACCTCGATCGCGTTCCCGAGGAGTACACCCGCAGACAGACGCTGAAGAACGCAGAGCGGTTCTACACGCCCGAGCTCAAGGAACGCGAAGAGGAGATCGTCACCGCCGAGGGTCGGGCCGACGACCTCGAGTACGAACTGTTCGCCGAGGTCCGACGCGAGGTCGGCGCGGAGTCCGAACGGGTGCAGGCGGTCGCCGAGACGCTCGCGACCCTCGACGCGCTCGTCTCGCTCGCGGAGGTCGCCGCCACGTACGGCTACAGCCGGCCCGAAATCGAGAGCGAGCCCGGAATCGAGATCGAAGAGGGGCGACACCCGGTCGTCGAACGGACCCAAGAGTCGTTCGTCCCCAACGGGACCGAACTCACGCCCGAGAAGCGCCTCGCGGTGCTGACCGGCCCGAACATGAGCGGGAAATCCACCTACATGCGCCAGGTTGGGCTGATCGCGATCCTCGCGCAGATCGGGAGCTTCGTCCCCGCGAGCGCGGCGCGGGTCGGCGTCGTCGACCGGGTGTTCACGCGGGTCGGCGCGAGCGACGACATCGCCGGCGGGCGTTCTACATTTATGATCGAGATGAGCGAGCTCGCGACCATTCTGAGAGGGGCGAGCGAACGCTCGCTCGTCCTGCTCGACGAAGTGGGACGGGGAACGAGCACCGCAGACGGGCTGGCGATCGCACGGGCGATCACCGAGTACGTCCACGACGAGGTGGGCGCGCTGACGCTCTTTGCGACACACCACCACGAGCTGACCGAACTCGCCGACGAGCTCCCCGGCGCGTTCAACCTGCACTTCGCGGCGACCCAACGAGAGGGAGGCGTCACGTTCCAGCACGAGGTCTCGCGGGGTGGGGCGACCGCTTCGTATGGCATCGAGGTCGCGCGCGCCGCGGGCGTTCCGGAGAGCGTCGTCGAGCGCTCGCGGGCGCTGGTCGCCGACACGGCAGAGAGCGCGACCGACGGGGGCGAGCGGATCGCCGACGACGCGACCGACCGGACGATCGCCGAAGACCTCCGGGCGCTCGACGTGGCGAACATGACGCCGATCGAGGCGCTGACGACGCTCGACAGGCTGAAACGCGAGCTCGATTAGGGCGAGAGCGACACGAACTCCAGGCCCCGCGTCGCCAGCAGCTCCCGGGCGCGATCGGTCACGGAGGGCGCGACGAGGATTCCCCTGACTTCGACGCCGGCGTGCAGGTCGCGTTCGAGCGCCTCGACGTAGCGGTTCAGCTGTCCCACGGCGTCGGGGCCGACCCGCCGACGCTTGAGTTCGAGGACCACAGTCGCGCCCTCGGCGTCCTCGCCGTAGATATCGACCGCGCCCGCGGGGGTGTCCCGCTCGGTCGCCAGCGGTCGGAAGCCGGCCTCGATCAGTTCGGGCTCCTGCAAGATCCGGCGTTTCATGTCCGCTTCGGTGCCCCTCACCGACAGGCTGCTGCTCTCGGCGTCCGTCTCGAAGACCGCGAGGTGGACGATCCGGGAAAATCGGACGGCGAGCTCCTCGCTGGGGTTGGTTCGCCGGCTTTCGAGGACGAGCTCTCCTTTCTCGATCCGGACGAGCTGCTCGCTGCCGGGCGGCTGCCAGTTGATCGGTTTTTGTCCCTCGGCGGTGTGGACGAGCGTCGTGCCATCGGGTTTGCACATGACGTGGCGCTCTCCGGGACCCAGACTGCTCGCCGCGCGCCCGTCGTACTCGACGGTACACTCGCCGAAGAGCGTCGAAAGCGCGCCGCGGTCGATCGCCTCCGCCAGTCGGGTGTGAGCCTCCTCGACGTTCGGATCGGTGAGTACCGCCACCCCCGTCTCGATCGCTGTCACTGTCTCACCTACTGGCTCCGGGACCAAAAACCACGCTACGGAACGACCACCTCGGTGGTCTCCGAGAACGCCCGCACTCGGCTCTCGAAGTAGATCCGCGCCGCTCGCTCGTCGAGCAGCCCGGCGTCGACCGCGTCGCCGAGGGCCTCTTTCGTCGCGTGGGTCCAGCCCCGGAGGTACTCCTCGCTCACACCCGCCTCGGGTCTGAGCGCGATGCAGGCCCCGCCCGACGGGGTCAGCGAGTCGGCCGTCGGGATCGAAAACGGGAGGACGAAGTATGTCACCTCCCGATCCTCGCGGACGACGACCGCCTCGTGGCTCCGAAACTCGACGGACTCGAAGATCGCGCGCCGCGAGAGAGCCGTCATGATCGGTTCGGGCTCGCTCTCGGACGGCACGCGTCGCTCCGCGAGTTCGTACGCGCCGTTGTCGAGGCGGTCGGCGACGAGGATTCTACGGGCCACGCGCCCGTTGGACCCCTCATCGCGTATAAACCTACGCGAAGCGCGCGGGCGCGAGCGGGTCGAGCAGTTCGGGATCCGCGCCGAACAGGCGATCGGCGAGCAGGTCCGCGACGGCCGGCGCGAGCGTCACGCCCAGCCCGCTCATGCCGGTCGCGAGGTAGTACCCCTCGACGTCGGTCTCGCCGACGAGCGGCCGGCCGTCGGGCGTCACGGTTCGGACCCCCACCCACTCGTCGATCGCCTCTCTGTCGGCGATGGCGGGCACCGTCCCCGCGAACTCGCGTACGTCCTCGCGAAACGACTCGGGTACCCGAAGGGACGCGTCCGGATCGAGGCGCTCGCCCGCCTCGAAGTCGGTGGCGAACCGCCCGACGTAGAGCCCGTCGGCGTGGCTCCGACAGTACAGCCCCCGCTCGAACAGCGCGAACGGTTCGGGGCGCTTCGGACACGAAAACGAGAGGATCGGCCCGCGGGTGTGTCGGAGCGGGTAGTCGAGGCCGACGAGCCGGTCGATCTCGGGTGCCCACGGGCCGGCGGCGTTGACGACCGCGTCGGCCGTGACCGTGCCTTCGCCCGTCTCGACCGCTACGCTCTCGCCGGGATCGATCCCCGTCACTTCGACGCCGGTTTCGATGTTCGCGCCACGCTCGCGGGCGCGGGCCGCGAACTGCTCGACGAGTTCCTCGGGCTCGAAGTATCGTTCGTCGGGCGTGTAGATCCCGCCGAGGCAGTTTTCGATCCCGAACGCGGAGAGCTCCTCGCCCCCGAGATACTCGGTTTCGACGCCGTACTCGCACAGGGCGGGGGCGGCCTCGCGCAATCGGTCGGCGAACGCCTCCGTCTCGGCGACGGACAGCGACCCGACCCGCGTGTGGACGAGCGTATCGAGATGGGGCTCGTACTTCCGTCGGGCGAGCGCCCGGAGACGCTGGTCATACTCCCGTGGAACGGGCTGCTGGCGGTGGACCATCGCCATCGAGGCCGCGGTCGTCCCCCCGCCGGGCACGCCGCGTTCGAGCAGCGTGACGTCCGCGCGCCCCGCGAGCGCCGCCGCGAGGCTCGCCCCGATCACGCCCCCGCCGACGATCGCCATGTGCATACTTGCCATGAACCCGCGAGAACCATAATATTGCCCGCCCGTGGCTCCGAGGGTGTTATCCGCCCGCCGGAACGAGAGCGGGTATGAATGGCCATCGCAGGCCCGCCCATCCGATCGAGCGTGAGGTCGGTATGGCGTACTACGTCAGTGACGTCAACGGGATCGGCGGCGCGATTCGCGAGCGAAACGAGGACTTCCGCGTCCGCGAGATCGAGGATTTCGCTACCCAGCCGGTCGACGCCGACCCCGACGCCTACCCGTATCTCGTGCTCCGGGCGACCCTCCGGGGCTGGGACACGAACGACTTCGCCCGGCGACTGTCCAACGAACTGGGCGCGAGCCGCGAGCGCGTCTCGTGGGCCGGCACGAAGGACAAACGCGCGGTGACGACCCAGCTGTTCACCGTGATGAAGGCCGATCCGGCGGGGATTCCGGAGATCCGTGACGCCGACATCGAGGTCGTCGGCCGGGCCGGTCGAGACCTCCGGTTCGGCGATCTGGCGGGCAACGAGTTTTCGATCCGGGTTCGCGGCGCGGACACCGAGAGGGTCGAGGCGATCACCGAGCAGCTTCGCGCGTTCGGCGGCGACTCGGTGGGCGTTCCGAACTACTTCGGCCAGCAGCGTTTCGGCAGCCGTCGGCCCGTCACCCACGAGGTGGGGCTGGCGATCGCCCGCGGGGACTGGCGCGGGGCGGCGATGGCCTATCTGGGGAGTCCTCGCGAGAGCGAACCCGACGATACGCAGGCGGCACGTGGGTACGTCGACGAAACGGAAGACTGGGCCGGCGCACTCGAACGGTTTCCCCGGAAGCTGGGGTTCGAGCGGGCCATGCTCCACCGGCTGGCAGAAGGCGGCGCCGAGGGCCCCGAGGATTTCCGCGAGGCGCTCGAAACCGCGCCCACGAACCTCCAGCGACTGTTCGTCAACGCCGCACAGTCCTACCTGTTCAACCGGATCCTGAGCGAGCGGCTGGGGCGAGGTCTGCCGTTCGATCGCGCCGTGGCCGGCGACGTGGTCTGTTTCGCTGATTCGGATGCTCCCGAGGGGCTGGCCCGACCCGATGTGGACAGGACCCAGCGCGTCACCGACGACCGCGTCGAGACGATCAACCGCCACGTCGACAGGGGTAGAGCGTTCGTCACCGCGCCGCTCGTGGGCACCGAGACCGACCTCGGCGGGAGCGAACCCGGCGAGATCGAACGCGCGGTGCTCGCCGAAGCCGGCCTCGAACCCGCGGACTTCGATCTGCCCGGCGAGTTCCACTCGACCGGCACCCACAGGGCGATCCTCCTCACGACCCATCTCGCCGTCGAGCGCGACCCCCTCACGTTCGACTTTTCGCTTCCGAGCGGCTCGTACGCGACCGTGCTGCTCCGGGAATATCTGAAGTGCGATCCGCGCGACCTCGGATGAGCGTTTCGGAGGATGATTTATCGTCGGTGCGTCCCTACTGACGGGCATGGCAGACGTTTCGGTGGCAGGCGTTCGCGTGGGCCGGCGCGAGGTCCTCGGCGCGCTCGCCGCCGCCGTGCTCGTGAACCTAATCGGGGCGCTCGGCGTCCCCTTCACTACTCCCGACAGCGCGTGGTTCCAGGCCCTCGAGAAGCCGTGGTTCTACCCGCCGGGTGCGGCCTTCGGGATCGTCTGGACGATCCTCTTTACGCTCATGGGGATCGCCGTCTATCTCGTCTACCGCCAGGGAGTCGAGAACCGCGCGGTGACGCTCGCCCTCGGTCTCTTCGCACTTCAGATGGTCTTCAACGTCGCGTGGTCGCCGGCGTTTTTCACCGCCCGAGCGCTTTTGCTCGCGTTCGGAATCATCGTCGTGCTCTGGCTGTTGATCGTCGCGACGATCGGCGCGTTCGCGCGGGTGGACCGGCGGGCGGCCGCGCTGCTCGTGCCGTATCTCGCGTGGGTGACGTTTGCGGCGCTGCTCAACTACTCGATCTGGGCGCTGAACTGATCTTCGAAGCCACCCCGATCGGCCGTCGTTCTGGCGCCGTGTTCGATCTAGTTGCAGCGGGTGGAGCCGCGACGATCGCGTTTCGCCGGACGTAGTCGGCGCCGATCGCGACGTAGGTGGCGAGAGCGCCGTACGCCAGTCGGGTTTCGAAACCGGAGGAGCCTCCTCGGCGGAAGCGGACGGTTCCGGTGAGCCTGGCGACGGAGGCGAAACAGTCTCGTTGCCGCCGTATCCGATCCGTGTGGCATCGATTAGGACGCTCGAATAGTTATCGTTTGTGTATCTGAGCTAGAAAAGAGTTATCTGCCTCCGCTCACGTTCGGTGAGGGATGACACCAAGTCACGACCTATCGAGACGACACGTGCTGCAGGCGATCGGTGGGGTCCCGGTGATAGCGGGGTTCACCGGACGGGCGGCCGTCGACGGGCAGACGGAGTCGACCGTTCTCGACGGCGAGATTCCGTCGAATCGACCGGCGTGGATACTCCTGGGCGAATGGGATCGGTCGCTCGCGACGGTCGTCGGGAGCTTCCAGGGCTGGCGGACCGGCGGGTCGACCGGATCGGCCGGATCGATCAGCGTCGTCGCGTCCTCGAACAACGAGGCGCGGTGGCGCGCCAGCGCGACGCGCCGCGACGCCGCCCCCGGAGCGCAACCGTTCGTCGGGTTCGCCCGGGTCGAACACGAGGGCGAGGAGTACTTCGCGCTCGAGCTCGACGTGAGCGCCCATCACAACTACGACTCGGGCGTGCGCTTCGTCGGGACGACGCGGCGAGCGACCCTCCGGGTCGTCTCCGGATCGGACGTGACCGTCGTGGAGGAGATCGACCCCGCCGGCCGCTTCGACGTCATCGGCGATCTGTACGCCCACGACGGGGCGACGTTCGAGGACGGAATCGACGTCTCGGGGACCTCGACGTTCGACGACCCGGTTCGCCTCCCCGCCCCCGAAGCTGATGGACACGCCGCGACAAAAGGGTACGTGGACACCGTCAGGGATCACTGGGAGCGGTACGACGTCGTCGCCGAAGGCGGGGATCCGTCAGGCGAGGAGGACGTCTCCGCGATCGTCGAGGGGCTCGACGACGATCGCGTGACGATCGTCTTCCCGCCGGGTCGCTACAGGTGGGAGAACGAGATCGATTTCGACGCCGACCGGCTCGCGCTGGTCGGCCTCGGCGACGTCCGGCTCGTTCCGTCGTCGACGTTCCCCGCAAACGCGTCCAACCGCCTCACGGAGCGGATGATCGGCTTCGGGGGGGCCGACGGCGGGGAGCGCCTGTTGATCCGGAACCTCGGCTTCGACTTCACCGATTCGGGCGTCGGAACGAGGGCGATCCGGGCCCGCGTCGCCGGCGGCGGCCTCGTCGAGGACGTGACGATCGAGGGCGTGGCCGACACCGACGAGGGACAGAAGCTGCTCACCCCCGAGGCGACCGACCCGGGGGCGACGCTCGAGCTCCGGCGCGTTCGCATCCCCGACGGCTCGACGAGCACCCTCGCGGACACGTCCGACGAGTCGACGAACGTCTACGTCGGGGGCGCTCACGAGGGGACGCTTCGTCTCACGGACTGTACCAGCTTCTACGGGCCGAACAACGGCGTCCGCGTCTCGGGTGCCGAGACGAGCGAGGTCGTGATCGACGGCGGCCGATACGGTAACTCGGACCGGTGTGCGATCCGCCACAGCTCCGACGGGCGCGTGGTCCTTCGCAACGCCCGGCTCGTCGTCGACGACCGGCGCTCGAACTTCGACAACCTGCGTGGCGCGTGGCACACCGGTCCGGGCGCGTTCGTCGTTCGGGACTGTGAGTTCACGATCCGGGACGTCCCCGAGGCGGGCCACGCGATCAGGAACACGACCGGTGGGCGAATGCGCGTCGAGGAGTGCTACTTCGACCACGAGGCCGACGAGCGGGTGTTCGAGATCGATCGCCGCGAGGGGACGCCCGAGGAGGACTACCGGGTCAGCCTCGACGGGGTGTCAATCGTCGAGCGGGGCGACAGACCCGATTCTCGAGTCAACGTCGACCGCGAGGACACGCAGCTTCGCCGGTTCCAGTACCGGAACCCCTCCGGATCGATCGGGTCGACGAACACGGTGATCTACGTCCGCCACGACGACTGCGTCATCGAGCGTCCCGCGATCGACGCTCCCGACGTCCGGTTCGCGGTTCGCACGTCGGGCGGTTCGGGACTCGAGGTCCGATGCGGCCAGTTCGACGTCGCCACGCGCGACCTGCGTCTCGATCAGTCCGACGTGACCCTCGAGGGCGATTACTCCCTCTGGGACGAGGAGCTCCCGCGGCTCGTTCGAAACGGCTGGGGCCGCAACGACGGGGATCCGAACGCGACCGGGAGCTGGGAAGGCGACGGATACGAGGGGCGCATGGTTCTGGACACGAGCACGGACACGCCGTACGTGAACGTCCGCGGCGAGTGGATCGAGCTCTAGAGCGACCACGTTCGGTCGTCGCGGTTCGACGGTAGTCACTATACGACGGGGGACGTAGTGACGATGCCGAACGAGGTGCCTCATGAGATACGAACTACGCGGCTCGGATCGGATCGAAACGTACCGCGATCGACTCGAGCGCCTCGATGCGGGGATCGCAGAGCGGATGGACCGCTGGGGCGTTCCGGCGTTGCGCGTGGCGATCGGGGTGGTCTTCGTCTGGTTCGGGGCGCTCAAGGTGTTCGACGTGAGCCCGGCGGCCGACCTCGTCGCGGCCACCGTTTACGTCGTGTCGCCGGAGCTGTTCGTTCCCGTTCTCGGCGTCTGGGAGGTCCTCATCGGCCTCTGTCTGCTCTACCGGCCGTTGATCCGCGTCGGGATCCTGCTGCTGTTCGTTCAGCTACCCGGTACCTTCCTCCCGCTCGTGTTGCTGCCGACGGTGACGTTCGTCACGGTCCCGTACGCGCTGACCGTCGAAGGCCAGTACATCGTGAAGAACCTCGTCATCATCGGCGCGGCGCTGGTCATCGGGGGGACCGTCCGGGACGAGCGATAGGATCGTCCGGCTTCGTCGAACTCCTCCGTGGACGACAGGAGCTGCTTGCGTGATACGCGGCGCGTAGTCGGCAGCGAGGCTGCCTCGGCGCGCTGAACGGATCGGTCCCGCCGTTCGGTGAACGTGCGTCTCTCGGACGGAATTTCCGCAGGTTCGACCGGCCGGGCCGGTCAATGCGGGTGGGCGGCGACGATACGAGTCAGGGGGTGACAACCATTCGGCTATTACTGTTTTTCCCGCCACTCCGCCTCGAGGAGGCCGTACAACAAACAGTCGTGGTACTTCCCATCGACGAAGTCTTGCTCCCGTTGTCTTCCTTCCTCCACGAAGCCCACTTTCTCCACGAGTCGCTTCGATGCTTCGTTACACTCGAGTACTTCTGCGACGAACTTGTGGAGCCGACGCTGTTCGAACCCGTATTCGGGGAGGAGTTCGATCGCTTCGGTTCCGTAGCCCTCGCCAGCGTGCGACGGATGTATCCAGCAACTGGGTTCCGCGATACCCGTCGTCTCGTCTTCGATCGAATACCCGACCAGTCCGACGGGTTCCGGTTCGATAGCGACGATAAAGCGAACCCCCGAGGAGTCACGACTGGACGCGAACGAAGAGCGAACCTCGTTTCGGGAGTACGGTCCGGAGGCCCGCATCGTCCTCCAGATCACAGGCGAGTTGATGGTCTCGTGAATGAACGAAACGTCTTCCTCTTCGACCGTCCGAAGCGACACTTCCCCTCCCGTGAGGAAGGCTGGTCCCGGCATGGACGGCATCGTCTAACCTTGGCAATAACGGTTGCCATCGTGGCGCTTCGGTGACCACAGTAACCCCTCGGGCTGACTCGACCCCGACTACCGCGTTACTGCGATTCGGGCCGCGGAACATCGGGCGTTCGTCGCCGCTCACCGCAGAACGTAGCGGGCCGTGGCGTCGATAGCACCGCCGGCACCGATCGCGCCGTATAGAACCGTCCCGGGAACGGTCGGGTTTTAGTTCACGACCGAGTAGGGAGGGCGATGCGGTGTCGCGCGTGTCA